>NZ_BMPE01000011.1 GCF_014647435.1 Deinococcus radiotolerans
CCCCACGGGCTGACTGCAACTCTGCTTCCTCACCCCCGACGCCTCCAGCGTCGGGGGTGCGCTTTGTTGTGCCTCCACCTCAACCACTTTCTGAACCGGGTACAATTCCTGGCATGACCACTCCGTTCGAACAGGCCCAGCAGGACGTGCAGATCCTCAGCCGCAAACCCAGCAACGACACCCTCCTGAAGCTGTACGCGCTGTACAAGCAGGGCAGTGCCGGTGACGTGAGCGGCAAACGCCCCGGCGGATTCGATTTCGTCGGCGGCGCCAAGTACGACGCCTGGGAAACCGTGAAGGGTAAAACCCAGGAGGAAGCCCAGGCGGAGTACGTGGCACTCGTGCAGACGCTCAAAACGCAGGACTGAGTGCAACCTCTCGGGGTCCCGGCCGTTGAATGCCGGACGCGCGGCCCCGCGGGCGTTCACGGTAAGCTGGGGGCTGTGAGTGACGCGCCCCCCACCCTGACGCCGGACGTCCTGAGCGGCGCGAAGGCCCGCATGCGTACCCTGGCCGCCGAGTACGGGGCGGCGCTCCCGGGCCTGGACACGCACAGCCTGATGGTCGGCCTGGACGACGTGCAGCTGACCTTCATGGCCATGGGTGACCGGGACGGCGCGTACGACCCGGAGCACAAGGTGATCCTGATCAACAGTCAGGTGCGGCCAGAACGGCAGCGCTTCACGCTGGCCCACGAGATCAGCCACGCCCTGCTGCTGCGCGACGATGACCTGCTGAGCGACCTGCACGACGAGTTCGAGGGTGACCGGCTGGAACAGGTGATCGAGACGCTGTGCAATGTGGGCGCCGCGGCGCTGCTGATGCCGCAGGGCCTGATCGAGGAGCTCCTGTCCCGCTTCGGCCCGACCGGCCGGGCGCTGGGTGAACTGGCCCGCCGCGCGGACGTGAGCGCCAGCACCGCGCTGTACACCCTGGCTGAGCATACGGCCGCGCCCGTCCTGTACGCTGTGTGCGCCGTGACCCGCCAAGGGGACGACGATGAAGAGGGCGGTGGGAAGGCCCTGACAGTCCGCGTGAGCAGCGCCGCGCCCGGCGTGAAGTACAGCCTTCGCGTGGGCACACCTATTCCGGATGATCACCCGGCCGCCGTCGCGCTGGACACCCGCCTGCCCATCGCGGAGGACAGCTTCGTGCCGTTCCGCTCGGGCCGGAAGATGCCCGCGCACGTGGACGCCTTCCCGGACCGGCACCGCGTGATGGTCAGCTTCCACCTGCGCGAGAAGGTCAGAGAAGGCGCATGAGGCACGCCCTGCACTTCCGGCGCCCGGTCCCCGGTGCGCACCGAGACGGAGACGGCTGGACGCTGACGTGGGAAGGTGCGGCCGTCATGGGCATCCTGAACGTCACGCCGGACAGCTTCAGTGACGGCGGGCGCCACGCCGCCCTGGACGCCGCGCTGGCGGCCGCCCGGGCCATGCAGGAGGCGGGCGTGCTGTTCATCGATATTGGCGGTGAGAGCACCCGCCCCGGCGCGCAGCCCGTCCCCGCACACGAGGAACTGGACCGCGTGCTGCCCGTCATCCGCGCCCTTCAGGGCACGGGGGCCGTGATCAGCGTGGACACCATGAAACCCGAGGTGGCTGCCGAGACCCTGCGGGCCGGCGCGCACCTGATCAACGACGTGACCGGCCTGCGCGACCCGCAAATGCGCGCCGTCTGCGCTGAGGCCGGGGCGCCCGCCTGCGTCATGCACATGCAGGGTGAACCGCGCACCATGCAGCGCGACCCGCACTACGACGACGTGGTGCAGGACGTCCACGCGTACCTGCACGCGCAGGCTCAACAGGCCCTGGCCGCCGGGGTACCTGACGTGATCTTGGACCCCGGCATTGGCTTCGGGAAGACACTGGAGCACAACCTCGCCCTGCTGCGCGCCCTGCCGGACCTGACGGCCAGTGATCACCCCGTCCTGATTGGCGCGAGCCGCAAACGCCTGATTGACTTCATCGCTCACGTGCCCGACGCGGCCGAGCGCGATCCCGGCACGCTGGCCCTGCACCTGCATGCCGCCCGGCACGGCGCGGCCATCGTGCGCGCACACGCCGGGGCGGCGCACGTGCAGGCCCTGCGTGTGCAGGCGGCCCTGAACCCCACCTGACCCCAGCGCCTACACTCGGGGGATGACGACTGCTGCTCCCCCTTCCAGCCGCGTGGTGCTCCGGGGCCTGGAATTCCACGCCCGGCACGGCGTATTCGAGACGGAAGCCGTGCTGGGCGCGCGCTTCGTGGTGGACGCCGAACTGCATTACCCCTTCGCGGGCCTGAGTGACAACCTGGCGGACGCCGTGAACTACGCTGAGGTGTACGCCGCTATTCAGGAGGAGGTCACCGTGCTCAGGCACCAGCTGATCGAGGTGCTGGCCGACCGGATCGCGCGGCGGCTGCTGGCGGATCAGCCGCGCCTGACGCACGTGACCATACGCGTGCACAAGCCCTTCGCGCCGCTGCCCGGCGTGTTCCGCGACGTGTTCGCCGAACTGACCCTCGGGCGGGAGGACCGGTGACCGCCCCGGTCAGCGTGGCGTTCATCGCGCTGGGCGCCAACCTGGGCGAACCCCTGCCGACCCTCCGCTGGGCAGTCACCCAACTGCGCGCCCTGGGGCAGGTCAAGGCCCTGTCCCGCCTGTACCGCACCGCGCCCGTCGGCGGGCCCGCCGGGCAGCCCGAGTATCTAAACGCCGCGCTGTGCCTGCACACACCCCTCAGCGCGCGTGACCTGCTGGCCGGCCTGCACGACATCGAGCGCCACGCTGGACGCACCCGCAGCCAGCGCTGGGAGGCCCGCACCCTCGACCTCGACTTGATCCTGTACGGCCGCCTGACCAGCGACGACCCTACCCTGCTGCTGCCCCACCCGCGCGCCTGGGACCGCGCTTTCGTGCTGGCCCCTCTGTGCGACCTGCACCCGCAGCTGCCCCACCCCACCACCGGCGAGACCGTCAGCGCCGCCCTGGCCCGCACCGACCGGCAGGGCGTGCAGGCCCACATGGACGACTGGTTCGACGACTGGTCCCCCGCCGGGTAACCGCACTGTCCCGCGTCCCACCCTTCCCCGGGCACGCGGGACGCTATGCTGAGCGGCGACATGAGCACGCACACCACATCCACCAGCCACGGAGGCGCTGGCCGCGCGCTGCTGTGGGTTGCCATCCTGCTGACCCTGGCCCTCCTGAGCTTCGTGACCGCCACCGCCGTCCGTCACAACCCCATCAACAGTGACCGGGCCGCCAACGGCGTCAGCAAGTACCGCTTCATCGAGGAATGCAAGGAGCTGGCGCATGACAGCGAGCAGCTCACGGTGGGCGCGATGGGCCAGACCATCCCCCTGAAGACCCTGGTCGAGCAGAGCAGCCCCCTGAAAGCCGGGGATGAGATTCACGCCACGCTGGAAGCCACCTCTGCCGAGATCGTGAAGGCCACCCAGACCGTCGAGGGCGGCGGCTGGACCCTCACCGCGCCCGCCACCATCGCCATCCAGAACGGCGCGAACGTCAAGACCCTGGGCCAGCTGCCCCTGGCCTGCGCGCACGACAAGAAGACCGGCAAGACCACCGCCACCCTGAACCTCCCCGGCCAGTAAGCGGCACACAGGAAGGCCCCAGCTGGTGTGTCGGCTGGGGCCTTCCCGCTGCCTTGCCGTTACATCACAACGTCCAGCCCGCTGAGGCACTCCTCGGCAATCGCGCGGGCCAGCGGATCACGCGTACTGCGGGCGTAACTGACGCCCAGCTGCAGGTGCCGCTGCCCGTCCGGGCCGCCCAGCAGCTCCAGCGTCTGGAAGAACGCCAGGTGCGTGTGCGCCAGCAGCACGTCCCGCGTCCGCTCGGGCGGCAGGACGCTCAGGAGCTCCAGCGCCTCGCGGTACAGGCGCAGCGCGCGGCCCTGATCGCCCTCCACGGCACTCTCCCGCCCCAGTTGCAGGGCGCGGGCGGCCGACAGGTAATCACTGCGCATGCCGGGGATTCTACCGTGCGGGCAGCGCAGGACGGCGCATACGGACTCCGGTGGAACGGTTTGCAAAACCTTTCCACCCGAGCGGAGCGAGCAGGAGCGAAACGGGTTCCGGTCGTGGAGTGGGCAACCCGGTGTGGTTCCGGGTTGTCAACGAAACAAACGGAATCCGTATCACTCGACCGCGTGCAGGCTCAGTGTGCCAGCCCCGGCGCTGCCGTCAATGGTCAGCACCTCCAGGCGGCAGGGGAGATCATCACGCCCCAGTTCACGCGTCAGGTAGGTCAGCGCGGCCCGGTGCATCAGCGCCAGCTTGCGCGGCGTGACGGACTCCGCCGCACTGCCAAAGCGCGCCGAGCGGCGCTGGCGGACCTCCGTGAACACCAGCGTCCCGCCCGGCTCGCGCGACACCACGTCGATCTCACCACCGGGAATCCGGTAGTTGCGGGCCAGGATCTCGCGCCCCAGCCCGGTCAGGAACGCGGCGGCACGGTCCTCGGCCTGCGCGCCCTTCATGCCGCTGGCCCGCTCAGTTCAGCCACGCCGCCCAGCCCGTGAAGTCCGGCACGGCCAGCGCCGCGCCCGCCGCGAGCAGGGCCGACTCCGGCGCGGTGGTCGTCAGGGCCACCACCCGGCAGCCCGCCCCGGCCGCGCTGCGCACGCCGTTCACGGCGTCCTCGTGCGCGAGGCAGTCGGCGGGATTCAGGCCCAGCCGCTGCGCGCCCAGCAGGAACGGCTCCGGGTGAGGTTTGCCGCGCGTGACGTCCTCACCCAGCACCCGCGTCACGAAGCGCGGCCCGAAACCCAGCTGCTCCATGCCGAACGCCACGTTCACCGCGTCGGCACTCGTGACCAGCGAGAAGGGAATCCCGCGCCCGTCGAGCGCGTCCAGGTAGTCGCTCAGGCCCGCCACCTCGCGCAGCGCGCCCGCCGCCAGGGACCGGTAGCGGCCCTCCTTCGCGTCGTGAAAGCGGGCGGCCAGCGCCTCGTCCGGGTAGGTGCCGGTCAGGCGCTCGATGATCTCCGGGTTGCGGCCCCCGTCCACCTTGTGATCCAGGTCGTCCTCTGACAGGTTCAGGCCCAGCACCTCCAAGGCCACCTCCTGCCACGCCTGCCGGTGAAAGGCGTTGTTTGCGGTCAGGACGCCGTCCATGTCGAACAGCACCCCGGCGGGCCGCCACGGCCACTCCCGCCCGCTCATAGGGGGTCTGGCCCGTGGCCGAGATCCAGCAGCAGCTCGCGGTACAGGCGGCCCGCGTCGCGGCGCACGTCGTCCAGCGTGGCGTCCTCGTCCGCGAACTCCGTGGCGGTCTCCAGCGCGGCCTCCAGCACCCCGGCGTAGATCGGCCAGCGACCCGCAGGGGCCTCGTCGAGCACCTCCTCGGTGTCCGCCATCGGCTCGCCGTCGAGCACGCGCAGCGCCGAATCCGCCGCCGCCCGCTCGGCGTCCTTGCGGCTGCGGCCCGAGCCGCCCTCGCCCAGCGCCTCCCCGCCGATCCGCACCGTCACGTGGAACGTCCGCTGGTGGGGCGGACCGTCGGACGACACCTCGAATTCCGGCGCGCCCAGGCCCAAGCTCAGGGCGCGCGCGATCAGGTCACCTTTCGCGTTCATGCACCCCAGCCTACCCGCTACGCTGAAGGCATGCGCCTCCCGACCCTCCTGCTGCCCCTGCTGCTCGGCGCGGCCCTCGCCGCCCCCGCCCCCACACCCGTCCAGCCGGGGCAGACCTGGACGCTGAGCGCCACCACCTTCGACGGCGAGGTGCTGAGCACGGCCCTGCGCCTGACCGCTGTGCCGCCCGCCCCCACTGCGCCCGGCACCTACCGCGCCGACCGGGGCAGCCTGCTGCTCGATGCGACCGCCGACACGCTGATCGCCCTGGACCTGAAAGACGCCCGCGAGGGCGGCCTGGGCCTCGCCTGCGTGCTGCGCCTGAGCACCCTGGGCCAGCCCGGCGCAACCGGTGTGCTCGCCAGCGGCCCCCTGAGCGACCTGCCCGCCGCACTGGCACGCGCCCTGGCCGTTCTGGACGTGACCCGCACGCCGCAGGAACAGGCCGACGCCGCGCGCGAACTGCGCCTGGGCCAGTGCACCCTGACGCTGGCCCCCACGCCCTGACCGGTTGCCCACCCGCCGCACGGCAGGTGCGCTACCCTGAATCCCCGGAGCAACGCCGCCCCCACCCGCCCACGCGTGCGGGTACCGACCCATGCCCTCTGGAGGCCCCCGCCGTGACCCTGAACCCCACCCGCCCCAGCGCCCGCCAGATCGTGCTGGGCCTGCAACACTCCATCGCCATGTTCGGCGCGACCGTCCTGGTCCCCATCCTGGTCGGCCTGTCCCCCAGCGTCGCGCTGTTCGGCGCGGGCGTCGCCACGCTGCTGTTCCACCTGCTCACGCGCGGACAGGTCCCGATCTTCCTGGGCAGCTCGTTCGCGTTCATCGCCCCGACCGCGCTGGTCGTCAAGGAATTCGGCCCTGCCGCCGCCGGGGGCGGCCTGATCGCCGCCGGGGCCATGTACCTGCTGTTCAGCGGCCTCGTGAAACTCCTCGGCGTAGGTCGCCTGCTGCGGGTGTTCCCGCCCGTCGTGACCGGCCCCGTCATCATCGTGATCGGCCTGGGCCTCAGCAGCGTCGCCGTGAACCAGGCCAAGACGAACTGGTGGCTGGCCCTCGTCACGCTGGCCGCCGCCGTCATCGCCAGCATCTACGGGAAGGGCCTGTTCCGCATGATTCCCATCCTGGTCGGCGTCGTCACCGGGTACGTCGTGTCCCTCCTGACCGGGCAGGTCAGCCCGGACGGCCTGAACGCCATCGCCGCCGCGCCCCTGCTGGGCCTCCCGGACTTCCACGCGCCCACCCTGGACTGGCGGGCCGTGGCGATCATCGCGCCCGTCGCGGTCGTCACGTTCATCGAACACGTCGGGGACGTCATCGTGAACGGCCGCGTCGTCGGGAAGAACTTCCTCGAGAACCCCGGCCTGAGCCGCACCCTCCTCGCCGACGGCCTGGCGAACATGAGCAGCGCCGCGCTCGGCGGACCCGCCGCCACCACCTACGCCGAGAACACCGGCGTCCTCGCCCTCACCCGCGTGTACGACCCGCGCGTCCTCCAGATCGGCGCGGTGTTCGCCGTCCTGTTCGGCTGCTCCCCGAAACTCGCCGCGGTGCTCAAAAGCCTCCCGCAGGGCGTGCTGGGCGGCGTGAGCATCCTGCTGTTCGGCATGATCGCCAGCGTCGGCATCCGCACCCTCAGTGAGGCGCGGATCGACTTCGCGCACAGCCGCAACCTCATCATCGTGTCCCTGATCCTCGTGCTGGGCCTCGGCGGCGCCGCGTTCCCCATCAGCGTCGCGGGCACCAGCCTCGAACTGCACGGCATGGCCCTCGCCGCCCTCGTCGGCATCGTCGCGAACCTGATCCTGCCCGCGCAGACACCCGAACCGGATGAACCCGAACGCACCCTGCACTGAAGCGCGGCTCGCCCCGGCCTGTCACCTGAGGCAGCGAGCCGGGGCGCGCGTTGTTAGGCTCGGCCTCATGACACGACACCTCGTGCTGGCCGCCCTGCTGACCCTCACGCCCCTCGCCCACGCCGGCAGCGGCAACGCGGCCCCGCGCGCGGTCACGCCCTTCGGCGTACCGGCCAACGCCCTCATCCGGCCCGGACAGACCTGGGTACTGGGCGGCGTCACGGTCAGCGGTGAACGTATCCGCCGCGAAACGACACTCGGCGCCTACGCCCGGCCTCAGGGAGCCGGCTGGGATTTCGGATCGCCGCTCGGCATCTTCAGCTGGCAGCCCAAGATCCGCACCGTCGTCGTCGAGGACATGACCGACGAGAGCGACATTCAGCTGTGCATTGCCATCGAGGAGCAACGGGGTGCGCGCGGCGTCCTCATCAGCGGCACCGACGAGCAGATCGATCTGCTGATCGGGCGCATCAACGCGGCAATCATGAACCCCGGCACGCCCGACCAGCTCATTCAGGACGTCCGCACCGCTGGCGTGAACGCCGGCACCTGCACCCTCACCCTCAAACGCTGAACGCACGAGGCGGCGGGCCACCTCCTGATCAAGGTTGGCCCGCCTCTTCATGACAGTCGGTCAGCGTCGTCCCTTGCGGCGGACCTTCTGTCCGGGCACGGTGGCCTGCTGGAATTCCTTGCCCTGCAATTTCGCCTCGATGGCGCGGATCTGGTCGCGCAGGGACGCGGCGCGTTCGAAGTCGAGGTCCTCGGAGGCCTGCCACATGTCGAGTTCCAGGTCGGTGAGCTGCGCGGACAGGGTGTCGCGGTCGTTGCCGACGGTGGCGGAGCTGATCTCGTCGGGCTGCTCCTCGCCGCGGATGACGTCGCGCACGCCCTTGATGACGGTGGTGGGGGTGATGCCGTGGGCCTCGTTGTACGCCATCTGTTTCTCGCGGCGGCGGGCGGTCTCGTCCATGGCGAACTGCATGGCGGGCGTGACCGTGTCGGCGTACAGGATGACCTCGCCGTTCACGTTACGGGCCGCGCGGCCGATGGTCTGGATCAGGGCGCGTTCACTGCGCAGGAAGCCGGGCTTGTCCGCGTCGAGGATGGCGACCAGCGAGACTTCCGGCAGGTCGAGGCCCTCGCGTAGCAGGTTGATGCCGACCAGCACGTCGTAATGCCCCAGCCTCAGGTCGCGGATGATGACCTGACGCTCGACGGAGTCGATGTCGCTGTGCATGTAGCGCGCCTTCACGCCCTTCTCGAGCAGGTACTCGGTGAGGTCCTCGGACATCCGCTTCGTGAGGGTCGTGACCAGGGTGCGTTCGCCCTTCGCGCTGCGCTCGCGGACGCGGCCCAGCAGGTCCTCGATCTGCCCCTGGATGGGCCGGATGCCCACGGGCGGGTCGATCAGGCCGGTCGGGCGGATGATCTGGTCGGCGACCGAGTCGCTGTGCTCCCGTTCGTACGGGCCGGGCGTGGCGGACACGAACACCAGCTGCCCGGTCTTGCTCATGAACTCGTCGAAGTTCAGCGGGCGGTTGTCCATCGCGCTGGGCAGGCGGAAGCCGTAGTCCACCAGCGTCTGCTTTCTGGCCCGGTCGCCGTTCGCCATCCCGCCGATCTGCGGGACCGTCACGTGCGACTCGTCGATGAACGTCACGAAGTCGTCCGGGAAGTAATCCAGCATCGTGTACGGCGTGTGCCCCGCCGCGCGCCCGTCAATGTGACGGGAGTAGTTCTCGATGCCCGAGCAGTACCCCAGCACCTTCAGCATCTCCAGGTCGTAGAGGGTGCGTTCCTTCAGGCGCTGCGCTTCAAGCAGCTTTCCGGTCGACTTGAAGTACTCCAGTCTCTCGTCCAGTTCCTGCTGGATGGTCACGATGGCCCGCTCGATGTTCCCCGCGCTGCTCACGTAGTGCTTGGCGGGGTACACCACGGTCGCGTCCAGATCCGCCAGCCGGTCCCCGGTCAGCGGGTGCACCACGCTGATGCGTTCCACGTCGTCGCCCCACAGCTCGATCCGCAGCGGCTGCTCGTCGTACGCGGCCCATACCGTGACCACCTCGCCCTTTACCGCGAAACGGCCCGGCATCAGCTCGATGTCATTGCGTTCGTACTGCATGTTCACCAGCCGCCCCAGCAACTCGTCACGCGGCATCTGCCCGCCCTTCTTCAGCACTGCGTTCAGCGCCGTGTACTCCTTCGGGTCACCCAGGCCATAGATGCAGCTGACCGACGCCACCACGATCGTGTCCCGCCGCGTCAGCAGGCTGCGCGTGGTCGAGTGCCGCAGCCGCTCAATCTCCTGGTTGATGCTGGCGTCCTTCTCGATGAACAGGTCCTTCCCGGGCACGTACGCCTCGGGCTGGTAGTAGTCGTAGTAACTGATGAAGAACTCCACCGCCGCGTCCGGGAAGAACTCTCGGAATTCGGATGCCAGCTGCGCGGTCAGGATCTTGTTCGGCGCCATGATCAGCGCCGGGCGCTGGGTCTCCTCGATGACCTTGGCCATGGAGTACGTCTTGCCGGTGCCGGTCGCGCCGAGCAGCGTCTGGAAGCGCAGGCCGGAATCCAGGCCGTCTACCAGGGAACGGATGGCGGTGGGCTGATCCCCGGAGGGCTGGAACGCGGACGTGACCTTGAGCATGGAACCTCCAGAAGCAGGTGGGGAAGGGGAGAGTGGGCGCAGCCCGAACGAATCTCCGTATTTTACGCCCCGGACGTAAGGGGATGGTAAGCGAGATGGCTGAAGGGAACCTTGACCTGCGGGCCGTACACTGCCCGTCATGCGCGCCCGCCCTGCCGCCCTGATCTTCATCCTGCTGACGGCCCTGATCGACATCATCGGGATCGGGTTGATCATTCCGGTGCTGCCAGGGCTGGTGAAGGAACTGGCCGGGTCGGAGGTGGCGGGCGCGCGCACGATCGGCTGGCTGACGGCGGCGTACGCGGTGATGCAGTTCGTGTTCGCGCCGATCCTGGGTCGCCTGAGTGACCGCTACGGTCGGCGGCCGGTGCTGCTGCTGTCCCTGACGGGCCTGGGCCTGGACTACCTGCTGCTGGCATTCGCGCCGAACCTGTGGTGGCTGCTCGCGGGGCGCGTCCTGGCCGGGATCACCGGGGCGAGCCTGACGGTCGCAAACGCGTACATCGCGGACGTCACGCCGCCCGAGGCGCGCGCGAAGAACTTCGGACTGCTGGGCGCGACCTTCGGGGTGGGGTTCATCCTGGGGCCCGCGCTGGGCGGCCTGCTGGGCGAGTATGGGCTGCGCGTGCCGTTCCTGGTCGCGGCGGGCCTGACCGGCCTGAACGTCCTGTACGGCCTGTTCGTCCTGCCCGAGTCGCTGCCGCCCTCGGCCCGCACCCGTGACCTGCGCCGGGGCGACCTGAACCCCTTAAAACCCCTGGCGGCACTGGCGCAGTACCCGATCCTGCGCAGCCTCACCCTGACGTTCGTGCTGCTGGGCCTTGCGGGTCAGGTGATCTTCAGTACGTGGGTGCTGTACACCGAACGCGTCCTGTCCTGGAGCCCGTCGCAGAACGGCGTGGCACTGGCATTCTTCGGGGTGCTGACGGCCGCCGTGCAGGGGGGCCTGATCGGGCCGTTCATCGCCCGTTTCGGCGAGCGGCGCACCATCATGACCGGACTGGTCAGCAGCGTCCTGGAATTCCTGGTGCTCAGCGTGGCCCGCAGCGGCCCACTGCTGTACGCGTCCCTGGTCGTGGGGGCGCTGGGCGGCCTCGCGAACCCCGCCATCCAGGGCCTGATCTCCCGTCAGGTCGGCGAGACCGAGCAGGGCCGCGTGCAGGGCGCCATCACCAGCCTGAACAGCCTCGTGGGCGTGGTGGGGCCCATCGTGGCGACCAGCGTGTACGCCGCCGGGTCGGGCGCGGGTTTTCCCGGCGCGGCCTTCCTGATGGGCGCGGTGCTGTCCGTGATCGGCACGTTCGTCCTGCTGGGTGTCCTGCGCGGCCTGCCGGACACGGGGCGACCGGCGCAGGGATAAGGCAGGACAGCGGGTGAGGGGCCGCCTTACTTCGGGGGTCCCTCTGCCGGGTCGCCGCGCAGGACCTCCTCCGCGACGGTCAGGAACGCGCGGATGATGGGGTTGCGGCCGTCACCGCGCCGCCACACGGCCACGATGTCCACGGTGGGGGCGTCCTCGATGGGGCGGTAGGCGACGCCGGGCAGGGACAGGCGGCTGAAGAACTCAATCGGCAGGAACACGCCGACGCCCGCCGCGACCAGGGACAGCAGGGTGGGCACCTCGATGGCCTCCTGCACGACGTGGGGGGTAAATCCGGCGCCGGCGCACCAGCGCATGACCTGATCGAAGTACGTGGCGCGGATCTGCCGGGGGAAGAAAACGAAGGGCTCGGCCCGCAGGTCGCTGATCTTCAGCCGGCGTTTGCGGGCCAGGGGGTGCGCGGCGGGCAGCGCGGCCACCAGCGGCTGGCGCCACAGGGCGCGCGAGTCGAGGCTGGGGTCGCGCACGGGCAGCAGCATCAGACCGATGCCCACCTGCCCGCCGCGCAGCGCGGCCTCCTGTTCCTGCGCGGTGAGTTCGCGCAGATCCACGCTGACGTTCGGGTACAGCTCCCGGAAGCGCCGCACGATCTCCGGCAGGCCGCCGAAGGCGAGGCCGCTGACGAAACCCACGCTCAGGCGGCCCACCTCGCCCCGCGCGGCGCGGCGGGCGCGCTCGACGGTCTGTCCGGCCAGGGCGAGCGTCTCGCGCGCGCCGATCAGGAATTCCTGCCCGGCGGGGGTGAGCTGCACGCGGCGGGTGGTGCGCAGCACCAGCGGCACGCCCACCTCCTCCTCCAGGTTGCGGATGGAGTTGCTGAGGGCCTGCTGGACGACGAACACACGTTCGGCGGCCCGCCCGAAGTGTTCCTCCTCGGCCAGGGCCACGAAGTGCCGCAGGTGACGCAGTTCGATCGACATGCCTGAGCGGCAGCGTAGCGCGCGCCACCCACCAGTGACAGTGGTGAATCCCATGAGAATTCCCTGTTGGAAGTGTGGGACCGGCGGGGCCTATGCTGGGCAGCATGACGCAGTCTCCCAAGAACACGGCCCCGCCGAACCGGCCCGCGCGCGCCGGCATGAACGCGCAGGAACGCCAGCAGCTCAACGCGGTCGAGACGCAGGAGTGGCTGGACTCGCTGGCGTACGTGTTCGCGGACGCCGGGGACAACCGCGCGGCGGAACTGCTCGAGGAACTCGATCACTACGCGTACTTCCACGGCGCGCCGATCACGTTCAAGCAGAACACCCCCTACATCAACACCATCGACGTCGAGGCGCAGCCCGAGTACCCCGGTGACGCCGAGATCGAACGCAAGATCCGCAACATCATCCGCTGGAACGCGGTGGCCATGGTCATCAAGGCGAACAAGAACAGTGACGGGATCGGCGGGCACCTGTCCACGTACGCCAGTGCCGCCGAGCTGCTGGAGGTGGGCTTCAACCACTTCTTCCGCGGGCACGGCGCCGGGCAGGACCGCGACCTGATCTTCTACCAGGGCCACGCCAGCCCCGGCGTGTACGCCCGCTCCTTCCTGGAGGGCCGTTTCGACGAGGCCCGCATGAACCGCTTCCGCCGCGAACTCCAGCCGGGGGGCGCGGGCCTCTCAAGCTACCCGCACCCCTGGCTGATGCCCGACTACTGGGAGTTCCCGACCGTCAGCATGGGCCTGGGCCCCATCCAGGCGATCTACCAGGCGCGCTTCATCAAGTACCTCGAAAACCGCAGCCTGAAACCCAAGGGGGACGCGAAGGTCTGGGCGTTCCTCGGGGACGGCGAGATGGACGAGCCGCAGAGCATCGGCGCGATCAGATTTGCCGCGTACGAGAACCTCGACAACCTGATCTTCGTGCTGAACGCCAACCTCCAGCGCCTCGACGGGCCGGTGCGCGCCAACAGCAAGGTCATCCAGGAGTTCGAGGCGCTGTTCCGCGGCGCGGGCTGGAACGTCATCAAGGTCATCTGGGACAGCAAGTGGGACGAACTGCTCTCCCGGGACTACAACGGCCACATCGTCAAGCGCTTCGAACTGCTCGTGGACGGCGAATCGCAGCGCTACGCGGCGTTCGGTGGGAAGGAACTGCGCGAGAAGTTCTTCAACACCCCCGAACTCAAGGCCCTGATCGAGGGCTGGAGCGACGCAGACCTGGAACTGCTGAACCGCGGCGGGCACGACATCAACAAGATCTACGCCGCGTACGCCTCGGCCGTGAAGCACCAGGGCAGCCCCACCATCATCATCCCGCGGACCATCAAGGGTTACGGCCTGGGCGAGAGCGCGCAGGCCCGCAACGTTGCCCACCAGGTCAAGAAGCTCGACTTCCACAGCCTCAAGGACCTGCGCGACACGCTGGAACTCCCCCTGACCGACGAGCAGGTCGAGCACCTCGAGTACTACCACCCCGGTCCCGACAGCCCCGAGGTGAAGTACGCCCTGGAACGCCGCGCGGCCCTCGGCGGGCCGATTCCCGCCCGCCGGGTCGAGTACCCGCACCCCACCATCCCGAACGGCGAGTTCTACGAGGAGTTCGCCAAGGGCAGCGGCGAACGCCAGGTGAGCACCACCATGGCCGCCGTGCAGATCATCAGCAAACTCCTGCGCGACAAGGAGATCGGCAAGCTGGTCGTGCCCATCGTCCCCGACGAGGCCCGCACCTTCGGCATGGACGCCCTGGTGCCCCGCATCGGCATCTACTCCCCGCGCGGCCAGACCTACACCCCGGTCGACAGCGGCTCGCTGATGGCCTACAAGGAAAGCGTGGACGGCCAGATGCTCGAAGAGGGCATCACCGAGGACGGCGCCATGGCCTCCTGGATCGCGGCCGGCACCGCTTACGCCAACCACGGCGTGCCGACCATCCCGTTCTTCGTGCTGTACTCCATGTTCGGCATGCAGCGCGTCGGTGACCTCGTGTGGGCCGCCGCCGACCAGCGCGCCCGCGGCTTCATCCTCGGCGCGACCGCCGGCCGCACCACCCTGGCCGGCGAGGGCCTCCAGCACCAGGACGGCAACAGCCACCTCCAGGCGTACGTCGTCCCGAACCTCAAGACCTACGACCCGGCCTTCGCGTACGAACTGGCCGTGATCATCGAGAGCGGCATCCAGCGCATGTACGTGGACGGCATCGACGAGTTCTACTACGTCACCATCGACAACGAGAACGAGGTCCAGCCCGCCATGCCGGCCGACGGCCGCAGCCACGAGGAGATCCGCGAGGGCATCGTCCGCGGCCTCTACCGCCTACAGAGAAGCGCCATGAAGAAACCCAAGCTCCAGGCGCAGATCCTCGCCGGGGGCCCCGCCATGGGCGCCGCGCAGGAAGCCGTCACCATGCTGGAGAAGTACGGCGTGGCCGCCGACCTGTGGAGCGTCACGAGCTACAAGGAACTCCACCAGGACGCCCTGCTCGCCCAGCGCCACAACATGCTCCACCCGACCGCCGAACCCCGCGTGCCGTACGTCGCGCAGCAGCTGAGCCGCGAGAACGCCCCCGGCGTCCTGATCAGCGTCAGCGATTACATCAAGCTCGGCGCGGACGGCCTGAACGGCCACCTCGACCGCAAACTCTGGACGCTCGGCACCGACGGCTTCGGGCGCAGCGAGGCGAGAGCGGAACTCCGCGACTTCTTCGAAGTGGACGCCAAGCACGTCGTCCTCGCCACCCTGTACGCCCTCCAGCGCGACGGCAAGATCAAGGGTGAAGTCGTCGCCCAGGCCATTGCCGACCTCGGCATCGACACGGAACGCGACGCTCCGGTACTGCGCTGACGCGCAGCGTCCAAGGGTCTGAGGGTCTAAGGGTCAACCAACCTCACCTCTTAGACCCTTAGACACTCAGACTCTTCACCCCTCTCCGAAGGAGAACCAATCATGGCGACTGAACTGAAACTGCCCGACGTGGGCGACAACATTGAGCAGGGCACGGTCGTGACGGTGCTCGTGAAGGCCGGGGACAGCGTGACCGAGGGCCAGCCGATCATCGAGATCGAGACCGACAAGGCCGTCATCGAGGTGCCCGCCGAGGCCGCCGGGACCGTGGAGGCCGTGAACGTGACCGTGGGCGACACCGTGAAGGTCGGCGGCGTGATCGCCACCCTGAGCGGCGGCAGCGCCCCGGCCGCCCCCGCCGCTCCGGCCAGCGGCCCGGTCGACGAGGCTGAGGTCGGCAGCAGCAAGGCGGTCGCGCAGGCGCAGCAGGACGCGCAGAAGGAACAGGCCGGTGAGGCCGCCGCGCCCGCCACCCCTTCCGCTGCCGCCAGCGCCGGCGGGCAGATCACCCTGCCGGACGTGGGCGACAACATCGAGCAGGGTACCGTCGTCAGCGTCCTCGTGAAGGAAGGCGACACCGTCAGCGAGGGCCAGCCCGTCATCGAGATCGAGACGGACAAGGCCGTCGTGGAAGTCCCCGCCAACGCGGGCGGCACCGTGACCGGCGTGAACGTGAAGGTCGGCGACACCGTGAAGGTGGGCGGCGTGATCGCCACCCTGGGTGGCGCGGGCGCCCCCGCCGCACCGGCCAGCGCGCCCGCCCCGGCCGCCGCTGCCCCGGCACCTGCGGCCGCCCCGGCAGCCTCCACGCCGGCCAGCGCCCCCACCGTCGTGAAGGTGAACATCAGCGGCGGCGAGCAGCCCGCCGCGCAGTTCCCCAAATCACAGGGCACCCAGAACCCCCAGACCTTCGACGGCCGCACCGTCGTGGCCGCCGCGCCCAGCGTCCGCCGCCTCGCGCGGGAACTCGGCGTGGACATCCACGCCGTGCACGGCACCGGCATCGCGGGCCGCATCAGTGAGGAGGACGTGCGCCGCACCGGCGGCACCCCCACCGTCACTGCGCCTGCCGCCGCCCCGGCCGCCAGCGCCCCCGCAGCTGCGCCCGCTGTGGCCGCCGCGCCACTGCCCGACTTCACGAAGTGGGGCGCTATCACCCGCGAGGACATGAGCGGCATCCGCAAGGCCACCGTCCGCTCCATGACCGCCAGCACCGCCATCCCCATGGTCACGCACTTCGACAAGGCCGACGTGACCGTCATGGAAGAGGTCCGTAAACGCTTCGGCGCGCGCGTGGAGAAGGCAGGCGGCAAGCTCACCATGACCCACATCCTCATGAAAGTCGTCGCGAACGCCCTGCGCAAGTTCCCCAAGTTCGGCGCGAGCCTCGACCTGGACGCCCAGCAGGTCATCTACAAGGACTTCGTGAACATCGGCGTCGCCGTGGACACGCCCGTCGGCCTGCTCGTGCCCGTCGTCAAGGACGCCGACCGCAAGAGCATCACCGACCTCGTCCTCGAACTGAGCGAAATGGCCGGCAAGGCCCGTGACCGCAAGCTGAAACCCGACGAGATGCAGGGCGCCACCTTCACGATCAGCAACCTCGGCGGGATCGGCGGGCACGCCTTCACGCCCATCGTGAACAGCCCCGAGGTCGCCATCCTCGGCGTGTCACGCGGCGGCATGGAACCCGTCTGGAACAAGGAGAAAGGCGAGTTCGAACCCCGCAACATGCTCCCCATCAGCCTCACCTACGACCACCGCCTGATCGACGGCGCCGACGCCGCCCGCTTCGTGCGCTTCATCTGCGAGTCGCTGGAAGACCCCTTCCTGATCTCGCTGTAACCCCCCCCTGAAAAAAGGCCCCCGTCCAAGTGGTGGGGGTCTTCCTGTAGGGATCGGTTACCGGACGCTCAGCACGCGGCAGGACCCCATCACCAGATAGGAAGCCTTCTCAGGCGTGAAAAGGGCAGTGTACTTGTCCTGCTTGGCACCCAGCACCACAGAACAGCTGGCCTCGTTGAAGCGCCCCAGCTGACGGACCTTGAAAGCCGCAGTGCGCTGCCCCGACCTGTCATTCCGGAGGATGACCTCGCCGAAGTCGGTGCGGGCTTTGCTGACACTGGCCGTCATGGTCGCCATGGATTCGACCGTCTCGCACCGGCCTTCACATGGCAGCGGACGTTCCTCACCAATGATGCGGAACGTTTCAGTCTCATGCTGACCACCCAGGGTGAACTCAATCTCCCACTCCTGGCCCGAGCGGACGCGATCTGAATCCACGCGACTGGTTGTGGATGCCGTGGATGCTGGCGCGCAGCTGATCAGGAGGGTGAACAGGGGAAGAAGAAAGACTTTTCGCATGCGTGTGCAGCGTACCGGAAACGCACGTATGAGCGTTGGGCGCCCTGTTCAAAAGGCGGATGCCAGCCGGTCCGTTGCCTGCTGGCTTCGGACCGGAGGAACCATGCAGAAGATTCTCAGTCTGTACGTGCGGAATTACGAGTCGGATCGCCTCGTCAGGGACGAGGTGGTGCCGGGTTCAGCGTGGGTGCTGGCGGGTGAGGGGGTCGCCACCCGCAAGTGGGACGGCACGAGCTGCCTTGTCCGCAGTGGTGAACTCTGGCGGCGTTACGATGCCAAGAAGGGCCGTACGCCCCCTGAGGGGTTTCAGCCGGCTCAGGCGCCCGACCCGGTGACCGGGCATCACCCATGCTGGCTTCCGGTGGGGGAGGGCCCGGATGACGCGTACCACCGCGAGACGTGGGCGGCGGCCGGGCAGGCGCTGCCGGACGGCACGTACGAGCTGATCGGGCCGAAAGTCCAGGGGAACCCGGAGGGTGTCCCCACCCACAGGCTGGTGCCGCACGGTCAGGACACGCTCCCAGACGCGCCGCGTGAATACGCGGCGCTGCGCGCTTACCTCGAAGCGCGGCCTGACATGGAAGGCATCGTCTGGCACCACCCGGACGGACGAATGGTGAAGCTCAAACGCAAGGATTTCTTCGGTAGCCGTCGCCGCTGAACTCCACACGAATGGGCCGCCCTGCGGATGAGGGCGGCCCGTCTGGTTGCGGCCTACTTGTCTTCGCTGAGGGCGAAGCCGCGGCTGAACTGTTCCTGCAGGGCGGTGAACACGATCAGGGGTGGCAGCATGGTGATGATGGCGCCTGCCATGACGGCGCCCCAGTCGGTCTGGCCGCCCACCTCGATGAGTTTGCGCAGGCCGACCTGCACGACCTGGTGGTCGTCGCGCTGCATGATCACCAGCGGCCAGAGGTACTGGTCCCAGGCGTACACGAACTGAATGACGGCCAGCGCGCCGATGGTGTTCCAACTCATGGGGATGAGGATGCGGGTGAGGTAGCGCAGCGGCCCGCAGCCGTCGATGCGGGCGGCGTCGGCGAGGCTGGCGGGGATGTTCAGGAAGTGCTGGCGGAACAGGAACGTGCCGGTGGCGCTGGCCAGGAACGGCACGATGATCGCCGCGAACGAGTCGGCCCATTTCAGGTCGCGGCTGACGAGGTCGAACAAGGCGACGATCAGCACCTCGGTGGGCAGCATCAGCGATACGAGGACCAGGGCGAAGGCCGCGCCCTTGAGGGGAAAGCGGAAGTACACGAAGGCCAGCGCGGCCAGCAGGGCCAGGACGGTCTTGCCGGCGGTAACGGTGACGGCCACGATGAGGCTGTTGAGCATGGAGCGGCCCAAGTGGGCGTCCACCCACACGCGTTCCAGGTTCGTGAAGAACGCGCCGCCAGGCAGCAGGGAGGGGCTCAGCACCGCGCTGGACGGCTGCGTGGCCTTGATCAGCGCGAGGATCAACGGGGCGCTGATGAGCAGCACCGCCAGGATCAGGGCAAGGTGCGCGCTCCAGTCGCCCCGGCGGGCGCGGGTGGGCGATGCGGTGCGGGCGCGGGGCAGCAGGCGGTCACGCACCATAGTGCACCCGCCGCTCGCCCAGCCGGAACTGCATGAACGTCACGAACGCCACGAGGGCCAGCATCAGCGCGCCCTGCGCGGCCGCCGCGCCGGTCTTGAAGTTCACGAAGCCGTCCTGGTACAGCTGGTACACCAGGAAGGTCGTGATCCCTGCGTGGCCCACGTACGGCCCACCGCGCGTGAGCAGGTCGGTCAGCGCGAACGAGTCGAACAGCGCCGCGACGATGTTCGTGAACACCAGGAAGAACGTGACCGGGCTCAGCAGCGGGAACGCCACGCGCCAGAACACCTGCGCGGGGGTCGCCCCGTCGATCTGCGCGGCCTCCATGACGTCGGTCGGGAGGTTCCGGATGCTCGCCAGGTAGAACACGATGTTGTACGCGAGGCCCTTCCAGATGGCCGCGACCGTCACCAGCGCGAACGCGAGCAGCGGCGTGTCCAGCCAGCGGGGGCGGACGCCCACCAGGTCACCCAGGATCTGGTTCACCACGCCGATCTCCGGGTTGAACAGGAACAGCCACAGCGTCCCGGCAATGGCGGGACTCAGCGCGTACGGGTAGATGAGCAGCAGCCGGTACGCGCGTGACCCCCGGACGGGACGGCTGGCCAGCCACGCCAGCCCCAGCGACAGCAGCAGCCCGCCCGTGACGCTCAGCAGCGTGAACACCAGCGTCTGCAGCGCCACCTGCCGGTACGTGGCGCTGCCCAGCAGGTCCGTGATGTTCCCCAGGCCCACCCACTGCTCGGTGCCCAGGATCAGGTTTGCGCGGTATCCCGCCAGCCGCAGCGTGCGCAGGGTCGGCAGGTAGATGAACACCGCCAGGATCAGCAAGCTGGGCAGCAGGAACAGCCACGGCAGCGCCGCGCCCCGGAACACCGCCCGGTCCTCCCGCCCGCCCGCATCCCTTTTCTGGCGGACGCTCAGCACGCCGCGCCCCTCGAATCGTCGGTCATACCCTCTCCTTCAACGCCGGGCGCGACCCACCCCGGTCAGGGCAGGTCGCGCGGGGAGCGCAGTTACTTGAAGTTCGCGTTGTACTCGCCCAGCGCGGCGTCGGCGCGGGCCTTGGTGTCCTTCAGCGCGGCGGCCACGCCCTGGCCGCCCAGCACTTTCTGGACGCCTTCCTCGATGATGCGGCGGGTCTGGATGGCCGCGCCGTTCAGGCCGCCGGCCGTGGCGGGGCTGGGCACGGTGCGGGTCAGCTGGTTGAACGCCACGAGTTGCAGCGGCGTCTGGCTGAACCAGCCCTGTTTACGCAGCAGGTCAATGCTGCTCTGGCGCACGGGGTAGTACCCGGTGAGTTTGTGCCAGTCGGCCATGTTCTGCGTGTTCGTCATGAACAGCGCGAAGTCCAGCGCGCCCTCGGCCTGTGCCTTGCTGACACCCTTGCTGATCCACAGGCTGGCCCCGCCGATCACGACGCCGTTACGCTTGCTGCCGTCCGGGATGGGCAGCGCGCCCACGCCGACCGTGAAGCCGTTTTTCTTCGCGGCGTCGCGGATGTTGCCGATGTCGGCGGTGGACGTGATGTGGAACGCGGCCTTCTGGTTCGTGAAGATGGCGTCGCTGCCGTCCCAGTCTTCCAGTTTGCCGGTGTAGGTGTAGTAGCCGCGGTCCTGCATGGTCTTGAAGAAGCTGAAGATGTTTTGCGCGGCTTTGCTGTCCAGGGTGGTGCTCGTGGCGCGGCCCTGACGGCCGTTGCCGTTGTTCAGGAGGGTCTGGCCCTGCTGCGCCATCCACTGCTCGACGAACCAGCCGTTCAGGCTCATGCCGAAGCACTTGGCGTCCAGTTTCGCGGCCTCGATCTTCTGGCAGGCTTTCATCAGCGCGCCGAAGGTGGTGGGCGGCGTCTTGGGGTCCAGGCCCGCTTTCTTCAGCAGCTCTTGGTTGAAGTACAGGACTGGGCTGCTGGAGTTGAACGGCAAGCTGTTCACCTTCCCGCCGATCGTGTAGTAGTTGATGACCGGCTTGATGTAGTCGCTGAAGTCCACGTTCTTCACGCTGCTGACGGGCTGGAACGCGCCGCTGTCCAGCGCGAGCTGACTGCCCACCTCGAAGATCTGCACGAGGGCCGGGGCCTTGCCCTGCCGCGCGGCCAGGATGGTCGCCTGGAGGCTGTCGTTGTAGCTGCCCTTGTAGCTGGGCACGACCTTCACGCCGGGGTTGGCCTTGTTGAACGCGTCGGCGCGCGCCTGGATCCAGCCGCTGCGTTTGGCGTCCCCGAAGGAATGCCAGAACTCAACGACGGTCTGGGCCTGGGCGGCGGAGGCGGCGGGCCCGACCAGGGCCAGCGTCAGCAGGAGTTTCTTCACGTGACCGAGGCTAGGCTCTCATGTTCAGGCGACCATCAGCGGCGCGTGACGGGACCGTCAGGGGAACGTCGGCTGCCGGTCAGGTCACGCGCCAGAGGAGTGCCCGGCCGCGTGGGCGGCGCAGGCCCGCTGTTCATGACAGGCGGTATCCTGCGCGGCATGGGTGCGCTTTACCTGCTCGTCACGCTGGGCTTCACGGCGCTGCTGCTGTTGCTTCTGCTGCGGCCCGGCGCGGCGCGCGGCATGGCCGTGTGGGGCCTCGGCGCGCTGCTCCCGCTGCTCGCGGCGCTGACCGTGGCGCTCCTCCACCGCTGACCCCGGGGGCCTGCTCTTACTCGCCCAGGTAGCGGCGCAGGTCGTCAATGGCGTGGCTGGTGCCGATCACAACCAGCTTGTCATGCGGGCGCAGCTCATCCTCGGCGCGGGGCGTCACCTCGATCTTCCCAGCGCGGCTGATCGCGATGATCTGCACGTTGAAGCGGCCCGTGAGGTTCAGGTCGCGCAGCGTGCCCTTCAGGCGCTCATTCGCCTCGATCTCCACGATGGCGTAGTCGCCGCCCAGGTCCAGGGTATCCACAATGTTCGGCGTGGCGATCTGCCGCGCCAGCCGCACGCCCATGTCATGCTCGGGCCGGATGACCAAGTCCGCGCCGATGCGTTCCAGCACGCGGCGTGCCATCTCATCAATGGCCTTGCTGACCACGTACGGCGCGCCGAGGCTCTTGGCGTTCATGGTGGCCAGGATGTTCGCCTGCACGTCCGTGCCGATCGCCACGACCACCACGTCGAAATCCCCGACGCCCAGGGCGCGCAGGGCCCGCTCGTCGCTGGCGTCCACGATGGCGGCGTGCGTGACGAGGTTCATGACCCGCTCGACGTTCTCCTCGTTCTGGTCGATGGCGACGACCTCGTGACCCATCTCGTAGAGGGTGGTGGCCACGGCCGTACCGAAGCGGCCCAGGCCGATCACCAGACACTGTTTGCTTTTCATCGATGGTCCTTTCTGCCGCCCGGAGCTGGGCAGCGTCATCCGATTGTGCCGCAAACGGGGCGCGGACGCTTCCGCTCAGGCGGGCAGGGCGCCCCGCAGGTCCGGGCTGGCGGCGCTGTCCTCATGGACCGGGCCCAGCAGCACGCGGTTGGTCCCGTTGGCCTGCGCGGCGGTCAGGGTGTCCTCGGCGGCGCGCAGCAGACCCAGGGCGTCCAGCTGCCCGTCGGCGTACATCACGCCGATGGTGACGGTCGGAATGAGGCCGTCCAGCGGGCGGGACGCCACGCGCACCCGCAGCCGCTCGCAGGCGGCGCGGGCCGAGCGGGCGTCCGGGGCGCGCATGATCAGGGCCATCTGCCCGTCGCCCAGGCAGCCCAGCAGGTCCTGGTCGCGGACGGTGCCCATCAGCACCCGGGACACGTGCGCGGACAGCCGCGCGTCCAGCGCCTGCCCCGGGGGAACATCAACGCCGATGGCCGCGACCACCAGCCGCTCGGGCAGGCGGCGGTGCATGGCCTTGAGCTGCTGTTCCAGGACCGGCCGGGCGGGCAGGCCGGTCAGGGCGTCACGGCCCGGCAGGTCCTGACCCAGCACGGCCTGGCGGACGTCGGCGCTCAGGCGGTGCGCGGCGTTGCGCTGCCCGAACAGCAGCACGCCACTGGCGAGCAGCATCTGAAGCAGGGTGCCCACCACGCTGCCCTGAAAGCTCGTGGGGTCGTGCGCGACCTTGGCGATCAGCAGCAGGCTCAGGCCGCCCAGCGCCGCGGCGTTCAGGGGGCCGCTGACCTGCGCGCCCAGCGCCCACAGGTGCGAGGCGATCAGCACGGCCATCCAGGGGGCCAGGCCCATCAGGGTGGACAGGCCCGCGCCGTCCGGCAGGACGAACAGGACGTAGCCGATCTTGGTGAGCAGGTACGTCCAGCCGCCCAGCAGCGCGGCCACCTGCACCGTGAGCAGTGGCAGGCGCGTGAAGCTCAGTGCGGCCAGGAGCGTGCCCTGGAGGGCCGCCATGAGGGGCAGGGCCAGCCGCTCGAAGGGATCGTGCTGGTGGTAGACCGCCGCGAGCAGCGTGGCCACCAGGATGCCCGCCAGCAGCCGCTGGTTCAGCGCCCGGTGGTCCACGGTCGTGCGGAACACGCCGCCGCGCGCGTCACGGGCGGACGGCGTCAGGGCACTGGGGCGGAGGTCGGGCAGCATCTCACGTCCGATTGCACCACGCGCACTCTCACGGAGACCTGACAACGCCGCCCGGCCCGTTCAGGGCGCCGCGACCCGAAGCCCGGCTGCCGTCAGGGCCGCGCGCAGCGCCCCGGCCAGTTCGGCGGCCTCGGCGCCGTCGCCGTGCAGGCACAGCGTCCGCGCGGGCACGGCGACCTCCTCGCCGGTCATGGCGGTCGTCACGCCGTCCCGGGCGATGCGGACGCCCTGCGCGACCGCCGCGTCAAAGGGCAGCAGCGCGCCCGCCTGCCCGCGCGGCCATAGGCTCCCGTCCGGCGCGTATCCGCGGTCCGCGAAGCCCTCCCCGATCTCCCGCTGCCCTGCGGCGCGCGCCTCGCGCAGCATCACGCTGCCCGGCCCGGCCAGCCCGAAGAACAGCGGCACGCCACTGTCCGCCGCGGCCTGCGCCACCGCGCGCGCCAGGGTCTCGTCCCGGACGGCCATGTTGTACAGCATTCCGTGCGGCTTGACGTGCCGCAGCGCCACGCCCTCGCGCGCCGCGACGGCCTTCAGGGCCTCGATCTGCTCGCGCACGAACGCGCGGACCTCGTCCGGCGGGAAGTGCAGTTCGCGCCGCCCGAAGCCCTCCCGGTCCGGGAAGCCCGGGTGCGCGCCCGCCGCCACCCCGAAGCGCGCCGCGAGCCTCAGCGAGCCCCGCATGCTCTCCAGATCCCCGGCGTGGCCGCCGCAGGCGATGTTCGCGCTGCTCACGGCCCTCATCACGGTCTCCTCGTGCGCGCTGCCCTCTCCCAGGTCGGCGTTCAGGTCGATGCTTGGCAGGGTCATACCTTCCAGTGTAGTCACCCGCCGCGCGCCACAATACGGGCGTGACCCGCGCCCACCTCCTGCTGCTGCCCCTGCTGCTCGCCGCCTGCACGTCCACCCCCACCCCGCAGAGTGACGACGTGCCCACCGTGGCGCGCCCCACCCGCCCGGACCAGCCCAGCTGCGCCCTGACGCCCGCGTGGCTGAGCGACCTGGGCGGCCCGCGCGGGCTGATGGGCGTGAATCTGCGGCCCGCGCCGCTGCGCCCCCAGGCCACCCCCAGCCTGTTCGACGAGCTGCTGGACGTCCGCGAGGCCATCAACCTGAACTACTGGGGGGTGTCCAGCGTGGACCTCCAGGCGCTGCACGAGCAGGCCGAAACCGCCGCCCGCAAGGCGTTCGGGAACCTGCGCGCCGCGCCCCTGACCGCGCAGACCGACGCCTTCATGAATGATTACGTGGACGGCGTGCAGGACGGGCACACCTACTTCCTGGACGCCGCCGGGTACCGCGCGTTCCGGGACAGCCTGAGCGCGGCGCCCACCCCCGCCCCCCGCCTGGGCGTCCGCTGGGCCCCGGTGCCCGCAGAGGACGGCGCGGTGCTGCTCGACGCGTTCCCCGGCTGGCCCGCCGCGCAGGCCGGACTGACGCGCGGGGACACGCTGCTGAGCGTGAACGGCCAGCCCCTGAACCGGCAGCCGGGCGATAGCGACCAAATGCACGCCGCGCGCCTGACCGCCCTGCTGGGGCAGGTAAGTGCCGCTGGTGAGCCTGTGCTGGTCACGTACCGCCGCGCCCAGGGCGGCGCAGAAACGACCGCCAGCGTGAGCGTCACGCCCCGCGTCCTGAGCAGCGCCCCGATGCCCTACGCGCAGGCGGTGGCGCCCGGCACGCTGCTGCTGCGCCTGCCCACCTTCGCCACCGGCGGCGTGGCGGATCAGGTGCATGCCCTGCTGGGCGACGCGCAGCGCGCGGGCGCCACCCGCGTGATTCTGGACCTGCGCGGCAACGGCGGCGGCCTGCTGTCCGAGGCGATCGGCGTGGCCGGCGCGTTCGCCGGGGACCGGGCGGGGGAGACCATCGAGACCCTCGACGGGCAGGACGTGACCTTCGCGTACCGCGGCGGGCAGGTGCTCGCGGGCGTGAACTGCGCCCCCACCAGCCCCGTCCTGACGCTGAACAGCCCGGCCCGCTGGACGGGCACCGTGACGGTCCTCGTGAATGCCGGGTCCGCCAGCGCCTCCGAGATCGTCGCGCAACTCGCCGCGCAGACCGGCGCTGGCCTGACCGGCGAGCCGACCTACGGCGTCGGGAATACCGTCACCGTCATCGGCGGCCTCAGCGGGGACCGCGGCCTGTCGGTCACCATCGGCCGCGCCAACGACCTGAGCGGCCGTCCCCTGCACGCCAGCGTGACCCCCACCCCGGTCACGGCCGACGACCTGCGCGCCCTCGCCCACGGGCATGACCTGCCGCTCGAGGCTGCCCTGAAGTGACCGCAACGGGGAGAAGCGGAGGCCGCGTGGTGGGCGCAGGTGAGTTGCCTCTTGCCCTTACTGCCTGAGGACCCACTCTGCCTGCCGCAGCGCCCGCTCCTGAGCCTGATACGCCGCGTGCGCTGCGTCGCGCGTCACCTGCCGCAACGTCAGGGTGTCGCCGGGCCGCAGCTGCCCCAGGCGCGGCAGGTCCGCCGTGATCACCACCAGCGGCGTGGGGTACCCGCCGTGCGTGCCCGCATCCGGCAGCAGCAGGATCGGGCGGCCATCCGGGGGCAGCTGCAGCATGCCGGGCACGTTCGGCACGCTGGGCCGCGCCGGGTCGCGCGGCGCCGCGACCGCCTCATGCAGGCGCGCGCCCATGCGGTCCGCCTGCGCACTGACCGTGAACGGCCGGTTCAGCAGCTCTGCCGGCAGGTTGCCGGTCAGGTCCCGGGTGCCGATCACGCGCAGGTCATGGTGCGGCCCAAGGGGCGTGCGGATCTCCGGCGCGATGAACGCCCGCCGCGCCCCGTGGGGGGGCGCCGTCGCCCAGGTCAGGTGATCCCCGGGCCGCAGCGCGCGCCCCTGCATCCCGCCGAACCCGGCGCGCAGGTCCGTGGCGCGGCTGCCGAACACCTCGTGCGCGTTCAGACCGCCGCGCACCGCCAGGAACGCCCGCAGGCCCGCCGCGGTGCCCGCGACCGCCAGCGTCTGTCCGGCCTGCACCGGGACGGCCCGCCACAGCGGGAAGGGCGCGCCGTCCAGCGCCGCGTCGAACGGCGCGCCGCACAGGCTGATCAGCGCCGCCTCGTGAAACAGCAGGCTGGGCCCCCCCAGCGTGACTTCCAGGCCCGCCGCGCCCGGCGCGTTCCCGACCAGCGCGTTCGCCAGGCGACGCGCCGGCGCGTCGGCCGCGCCTCCGGCCGGAACGCCCAGGGACCGCACCTGACGGCCCGCGTCCTGCACGGTGCTCTGCACGCCCGCGCGCAGCACCGTCGCGCCCGTGGCCGGCGCCCTGGCCCCCGCCGTCACGGGCGGGCCTCAAACCGGACCCGGTCGCCCGCCTGCCACGGCACCGGCGCCCGGCGCGACAGATCGAAGAAATTCACGGACGTGCGGCCCACCAGCCGCCAGCCGCCCGGCGTCGGGCGCGGGTACACGCCCGCCCACGGTCCGCCCAGTGCCACGCTGCCCGCCGGCACCCGTTCGCGCGGCGCGTCCAGGCGCGGCATCTGAAGCGCGGCGGGCAGCCCTGTCAGGAACGCGAAGCCCGGCGTGAACCCCAGGAAGGCCACCTCCAGCTCCGCCGCGCACAGCGCCGCCACGAACGCCGGCCCGGACAGACCCGCGTGCGCCGCGCACCACGCCAGGTCCGCACCGTCAAAGGTCACGGGCACCACCAGGGTCCGCCCCGACCCGCCCGGCGCGGGTCTCAGCGTCGCCAGCCGCGTCTGCACGCCCGCCAGCACCGCCTCGCCCGCGCCGGGCGGATCCAGTAGCAGCGTCAGCAGATCCAGGGCGGGCACGGCCTCCAGCACGCCCGGCAGCGGCTGCGCGCGCAGGCTGGCGAACAGTTCGCGGGCCAGTGGCGTGTGAACGCTCAGCGCAGCGTCCCCCAGCCACTCAAAAGTCGGCGGGCACGGACCGGAGGGTGCAGGCATGCACCCAGCATACGGAGCGCCCGCACCCCGCCGCGCGGTCCTGTGCAGCCGCGCCGCACACTCGCCCCGCCCGGCCCGCCGCACCCGGTACGCTGCGGGGCATGACCGCCCCCCACCCGCAGGCCGCCCGGCACGTCCGCGCGGTCGCCGTGCAGCCCCACTGGAGTGCGCAGGACTTCGTGACCGCCGCCGCGTTCCGCCGCTGGATGCGCGCCCAGCTGGACATGGCCAGACCCCACCTGAACGAGAACGGCGTGAACTTGGTCGTGCTGACCGAACTGAACGGGCTGCCACTGGTCATGCGCGGCGGCGCGTGGGCACTCCGTCTGCGCACCTTCGAGCGGGTGGCCCTGGCCCTGTTCCTGGCGCGGCTGCCACGCACGCTGCCCATCCTGCTGCGCGAGCGGGTGTCCCCCGTCCGCGCGCTGCAACTCGCGGACATCGACGCCAACACCGACCTGTACCTGACCACCTGCCGCGACCTGGCGCGCGAGTACGGCGTGTACCTCTGCTGCGGCAGCGCGCCCACCCCCCGATACGAACGCCGCAGCGCCCGGCTGTGCCGCCAGCCCGGCCTCCTGACGAACCAGACCGTCCTGCTCGACCCGAACGGCGACCTGATCGGCGTGACCGACAAGGTCCACCTCACCCCCGACGAGGAGGCGGGCGGCGTGGACCTCACCCCCGGCGCCCTGGGCGACCTGCGCGTCTTCCCCACGCCCGCCGGGGACCTGGGCGTCGCCATCAGCCTCGACGCGTTCCGGGCCGACGTCATCGGCACGCTGGCCGCGCAGGGCTGCACCGTGCTGCTGCAACCCGACGCAAACGGCGCGCCCTGGACCGCCAAGGAAGGCCTGCCCCCCGACCCCGCGAACCTCCGCGACCAGCCCGAAGCGTGGCTGGAGAGCAGCTGGCAGGTCACCGCCCAGCGCCAGATTCCCTACGCCGTGAATCCCATGGTCGTCGGCAATCTCCTCGACCTCACCTTCGACGGTCAGAGCGCCATCACCGGCCCCGCCGAGGAAGCCCCAGCGCCGCGCAGCTACGTCCTGACCGCCCCCCGCCCCGGCTTCCTGGCCCTGGCGCCCTGGGTGACCAGCGGCGAGCCCCCCGCCCTGCGCGAGGCTGGACGCCACCGCGCCGCGCTCAGCGGCCACCCCATGGAAAACCAGTACCGCGAGGCCACCCTGCACGCCGACCTGACCCTGCCGCCCGCCACGCGACCGGCCCCGCCCCGCACGCCCCACGAGGACGCGCTGCACGCCCTGCTGCGTGGCGAGGCCCGCGCCGCCCGCCCGGGACGGTGGCCCTGGGTCCTCGCGGCCCTCCCGCTGGCCCTGCTGGCCCGGCCACTCTGGCGCCGGCGCCGGGCATGACCGGCATTTGACAGGACGCGCCCCCCCTCTTATACTTCCCCTCGCGCCTGAGTTCAGCACAGGGCGCGCCCCGCCACGCAGGGGGGGTTGGCCGAGTGGTTGAAGGCAACGGTCTTGAAAACCGTAGTAGGGCAACCTACCGGGGGTTCGAATCCCTCACCCCTCGCCAAACATGACAACCGGACTGGAGAGGTGGGTGAGTGGCTGAAACCGCACCCCTGCTAAGGGTGTATACCGCAAGGTATCGAGGGTTCGAATCCCTCCCTCTTCGCCACCATTCAACGCGCCACACGTTGAATACAGCCGCAGGATGTGCCCGTAGCTCAGCTGGATAGAGCGTCTGACTACGGATCAGAAGGCCAGGGGTTCGAATCCCTTCGGGCACACCACCAGAGATGACCCCCGCCGCAAGCGGGGGTTTGCTGTTGCTTGCTTCCGCGCCGCTCCCAGTTCTCCTGTTCGTGCTTGCAATTTCTGCCTGGAACCGGTAACCTCTTTCGGCTGCGCACTGAGCGCAGACAGGACGTGCCCGTAGCTCAGCTGGATAGAGCGTCTGACTACGGATCAGAAGGCCAGGGGTTCGAATCCCTTCGGGCACACCATAAGAGAAGGCCCCCGCCGCAAGCGGGGGTTTCTGCTGTCCTGCGTCCTACTTGCCGTGCTTGGTCAGGCGGTACAGGGTCACGCCGTTACTGATGAGCAGAACCGCGCACAGCAGCGCCATGGGCCACTCCTGCTTGGTGACAAAACGGATGGTCAGGATGCCCCAGCCGCACATCAGGGCAACGACAAGCCAGATGCGCCAGGCCGGCGCGTTCATTGCGTGAACCTCATGCCGCTCAGGGTACGGGGTGAGGTGGGGGCCGGTGGTCCCGGCCCCGTTACAACCGGCCCAGCGTGGACGCCAGCGCGCGCTTGAGGGCCGCCTCGGCATTCAGGGTCCCCGACCCGCACGTGCGGTCAGGTTGCGGATCGCAGCGCCGGCCGGGGAAGGGCGTGGCGCTGCCCGTGAGGTACACGCGCAGCAGGGCCGGGCTCAGTCTGGGGCGCGCGCCCAGCAACAGGCTGGCCACACCCGTCACGTGCGGCGCAGCGAAACTCGTGCCGTTCGGGCTGCGCTGCCCACCCGGGCCGCTGATGCTCAGGCTGGGAATGCCGCGCGCAGCGTCCCCGCCGGGCGCGGCGAGCGCCACGCTGCGCCCCCAGTTGGCGTACGCGGGCCGCTGCCCCGCCTCGGTGACACTGGTCACGGTCAGCACGTTCCGGCAGCCCGCCGGGGAGTACCCGGCCGCGTCCTTCCCGTCATTTGCGGCGCCCGCAATCACCAGCGCGCCCTTCGCCGTGACGGCGTCCACCGCCGCCTGCACGCGCGCGTCACAGCCGGTGAGGGGAATGAAATCCGCGTACAGACTGAGATTCAGCAGCTTCGCAGGATTCGGATTCACCGGCGCGCCCGCCACCGGAATTCCGGCCGCCCACTTCAGGCCGTCCACGAGGTCCGGAACGGCAATGGTGCCCTCGGTATCGGCCACGCGGACATGCACGATCTTCGCCTGCGGATTGATGCCTGCCATGCCCCGCCCGTCATGCGCCGCGCCGATCAGGTTCGCGATGATCTCCGCGTGGTACGCGAACGCTCCGACCCCACTGGCGTCCGCGTCGCGGCCCGTGCCGTCCCCGGCGCGCTGCACGCTGCTCACGAAATCGTAGCCGTTCACGGCCCGCGCGCCCAACTCCGCGCTGGGCACAAACCCGGTGTCCAGCACCGCGACCGTGACCGGCGCTGACCGCTCCAGCGCCCACGCCTGCGGCATGCGAATCAACTGAAGATTCCACTGCCCCGCGAACAGCGGATCACTGGGCGTCACGGCCGCGGCCGGCGCGGTGGGCGTGACCGGGCGCGGCACGCTGGGGGCGGCACTGGGCGGCGCGATGGGCAGAATTTCCTCCAGCGGCTGCGGCAAGACTGGCGGGAGCGCCGGCGTGACGGACAGGGCCGGGCCCAGCAGCAGGGCGCCAAGCGCGGCGCGGAACAGGAGACGGGCAGTCATCCCCACAGTGTCGCCCGCCCCCCTGACGCGCGCCTGAGCGCCCCTTGACCAAACCTCCGAACAGCGCCCACCGCGACCAGACGGGGGAACGCTGCGATACCATCACCGGTATGACCGACCCGCTCCCCGGTGCCCCCCGCCACCCCACCGCGCGGCCCGTCGTGCTACTGACCGGGGCGTCCAGCGGGATCGGGCGGGCCACGGCCGTGGAACTCGCCAGCCTGGGCTACGCGCTCGTGCTGGCCGCGCGCCGCGCTGAGGACCTGCACGCCCTGGCCCGGGAACTCGACCCCAGTGGCGCGCGCGTTCTGGCCGTGCCCACGGACGTCACGGACGACGCCTCACGCCGCGCCCTGATCCGCGAGGCGCACGCGCACTTCGGTCACGTGGACGTGCTGATCAACAACGCAGGCGTCACCGTCGAGAAGGGCTGGTGGTGGAATGACCCCGATCCGCTGCGCGTCCTGCGCGTGAACCTCGACGCGCCCATTGAACTCACGCGGCTGATCCTGCCGGAATTCCAGACGCGCGGCAGCGGCCACATCGTCAACATCGGCTCCGTCGCCGGGCGGGCCGCCACGAACGGCCTGTACTCCGCCAGCAAGTTCGGCATCCGCGGCTTCAGCCTCGCGCTGCGGCGCGAACTGCTCGGCACTGGCGTGCACGTCAGCCTGATCGCCCCGGGTTTCGTGAGGAGCGAAATGACCGCCAGCGCCCGCCTGCCCATGCCCGGCCCTGAAGTCGTCGCGCAGGCCGTGGCGCGCGTCCTGCTGCGCCCGAAAGCTGAGACCATCGTCCCGCGCCTCTACCGCCCCCTGGTGTGGCTTGAGGGCCTCATCCCCGCGCTGGGCGACGCGGTCGTGCAGCGCCTCATCTGGCGCCGCTACGACCACAGCAGCGACCCCAACCCGAAACGCTGACCGCACCACGCCCCTCTGCTTGATGCGGAGGGGCGTGATACCGACTGGTTACCGCTCAGCGGCCAACGCTGTACCGCACGGTATCGCTGGTCCAGTTCTGCTGCGGAACGGGCTGCTCGACGGGATTCACGACAATACTCAGCGCCTGCGCCAGGCCCGCCTGCGTCCGCGGCTGTACGGTGGCGAAGGTCTCACCCTGCTGGTACTGGCTGAGCTGGTTCAGGTTCAGCGGGGTGCGGCTGGCGATGACCAACACCTTGTTCACGCCGCGCGGCCCACTGATGTTGAACACGAAATTATCGCCCTGCGCGGGGAACACCCGGGTCTGCCCGGCGCGCACGAAGGCGCTGCCACTCAGGCGGTTCGGCAGAATCTGATCCGTCGTGCCATCCGGGTTGAGATTGAAGAGGTACACGTACGCGTCCTCGTTGACGGTCGTGCTGATACTGATCCGGTCGCCGACGCGGTAGGTGGGGGTCCGGTCACCACTCGGGTCGCGGTCCACCCAGACCTTCACGCTGAGGTCCGTGGGGACAGGATTGACGATGATGCTCTGCGCACTCAGTTTCGGCGCGGCCAGGGCAGGTGTGGCAAGAATGCCGAGGATGGAAGCGGTCAGGGCGATCAGCAGAGCGGGCTTCTTCATGAGGGACTCCAGGGGACGTGCCGACCCTCACCGCGCGGTGATTTTCGCCGTGCGGGTGCCTATGGGGTGGCGCGTGTTCCTGTCCTGAATGGTAAGCAAAGTCACCTGACGCGCGGTGAAGGCAGCCTGACGGAACATGAGCCGGAACGTAACTGAACTCATGATCGTTCCGTCAGGCAATCGGACACAGCAGGGACTGCACCGCTACCTGCACGCATCAGGGGCAACAAAGTGAATGCGGCCCTCCCAGTTGGGAAGGCCGCACCTGCGAAAGGATGGATCAGTTAGCCGTGGCGCACACCACGTAGGGGGTCAGCGTCGTGCCGCCAGTACCACTGACACGTACCGCGGTGCTCTTCCAGCTGGTGACGGTGTCGGGGAAGCTGCTGGACACCACGAAGGTACCGTTGTTCCCGTTGCTCAGTGCGGCCCCACCACCGATGGCCTTTTTGCCCGTGGGGCAGCTGGCCGTGGCGGTCGGCGTCTGGCCTGTGGCCGCCGTGCCCGTCACAAGCTCGTAGCCGCTGACGCCGTTCAGTCCGTCCTTACCGTTGAGACCGTTGACGCCATCTTTGCCGTCGACGCCGTTCTTGCCGTCAATCCCGTTGATGCCATCTTTGCCGTCGACACCGTTCTTGCCGTCGATCCCGTTGATGCCATCTTTGCCGTCGACGCCGTTCTTGCCGTCGATCCCATTGGTGCCGTCTTTACCGTCGATGCCGTTGGTACCGGCGAGGCCCTGGAGACCCTGGGCGCCGTCTTTGCCGTCAACGCCGTTCAGGCCGTCCTTACCGTTGATGCCGTCTTTACCGTCGATACCGTTGGTACCAGCGAGGCCCTGAAGACCCTGGGCGCCGTCCTTGCCGTTGATACCGTCGATGCCATTGGTGCCAGCGAGGCCCTGGAGACCCTGAGCGCCGTCCTTGCCGTCCGCGCCGTTCAGGCCGTTCGTGCCGGCGGGACCCTGCGGGCCGACGGCGCCGTCCACGCCATTCTTGCCATCCAGGCCGTTGGCACCGGCGAGCCCTGGGGCGCCGTCCTTGCCGTCGACGCCGTTGGTGCCGGCGGGGCCCATGGCGCCGGGAGCGCCGTCTTTACCGTCGGTTCCGTTCACGCCGTCCTTACCGGCGATGCCCTGGGCACCAGCTGCGCCCGTGTCACCCTTGGCTCCGGCAGCTCCGGCAGGACCCTGCGGACCGACGGGGCCAGCGGCGCCGTCTTTACCATTTGCGCCCGCAGCGCCCTGAGCGCCGGTTGCACCAGCAGCGCCGGTGTCACCCTTGGGACCCTGGGGGCCCATGGGGCCGGCGGGACCCTGGGGGCCGGTGCCGGCGGCGACCCAGGCGAGGCCGGTGTCGGTGAAGGTCAGGGTGTACCCGGCCTTGCCAGCGTTGCTGGTGGCGAGTTTCAGGGCGGTGATGCTGCCGTCCTTGAGGCGGACGCCGTCGATGGCGCCGGTCGTGGCGGCGGTGGCGGCCGTGGCGGCGGTCGTGGCAGCCTGGATGCCGCTGGCGAGGGCGGCGAAGTTGTCGTTGACTTCGGAGGCCTTGATGGGGGTGCCGGCCTTGAAGCTGACCAGGGTGGGGGCCTGGTCGGCGGCGAGGCTGCCGGAGATGACGAGGGCGGCGCCGAGCAGGGCGGATTTGGTGTCGAGTTTGAGTTTCATGGTGACTCCTGATGGTTCAAGCAATAGGGGAGCGTGTCCGTGCGGTGTGGCGCGGACGTCTGCGGGGGTGGAGCGGTGGGTGTGGGACGCGCTGGCTTACTGCCAGGTGGTCTTGTCCCAGATGGCAGTGCTGGAGTTCCAGGTGCCGGCCGCGCCGTTGGTGGGGGTGGTGCTGCCTCTGCAGGAGGTCAGTGCGAGGGTGAGGGCGCCCAAAGCCAGAATGAGAAACCGACGATTCATAGGTATCTCCTTGGGAGGGGTCTCACCATTCGCTCCGTCTGCCCTGAGGTGACCGTGTACTGAGGCAGAGTTCATCGCTTCCCTGGTTGTGTTGCACAGGAGTGTGCTTGCTTAATCATTAATGAATTTCCTGTCATGAATCTGACATTTTTAGAAGGTTCTATGAAATTTTTCATATTAATGAGCTGTAAGGATGCCGGGGCGTATTGGGGATGCTGTCCAAGACGTTTTGCAGCGCAGGGACGGCTTTTCTCGGTGCCCCTCTGGTCCCCCCCGATGGGGGCCGAGTTCGGGGGGAACTAGAGGGCATGCCGACACTCTAATCGAAATTTTGCGCCAAAAAACCAGAAAATAGTCTTTATAGTGCGAGAATTTCCATTTTATTGTACTTAGTAAGTCATGTGATATTTCTGTCAGAGAAAGGTCTGAATCCGTGTCTTGAATATTCTCAGAATGAGAGCGCTGTTCATGAGCTTTCACGTTCATCACACGCGGCAATAGCAGAAGCGGCCCGCCCGGTTATCCGGGGGGCCGCTGGTTCTGGCAGGGATACTAGGATTCGAACCTAGACAAACAGATCCAAAATCTGTTGTGCTGCCATTACACCATATCCCTTTACTGCCGGCCTGACTGGTGCGTTTCAGGCGGCCACAAGTATAGGGGCGTGCAGCACGGTCGGTCAAGCCAGGTGCGCGGTCCACGGCGCGGCAGGACGGATCAGGATATGGCGGCGGGCGCGGGTGATTCGATGACGGTCAGGCCCGCGAACTTCAGCAGCAGCCGCTTCTGCCCCACGCCGGGGAAGTACAGCAGCACCTCGCGCCGCTCGCCCTGATGGAACCCCTGCATGAACACCCCCTCGCCGAACTTCGGGTGGCGCAGCCGCAGCGGCTGGGTGGTGCTCACCGCCCGCTGGAGCTCGCGACTGGGAATGCCCAGGCGGGCGCTGACTTCCGGCAGGGACAGGCCGTGCAGGTCCAGCAGTTCGCGCGCCTGGGTGGGCCAGCTGGGTGGGAGTGCCGGCACGTCCGGCAGCAGCGCCCGGTCAGGCGGCGCAGGGGAGAGGTCATCCGTTTCGGGCGTGACCACCTCGTCCGGGCGGACGGTGAGGCCCGGGACGCTCTGGAGGAACGCGCGGGTGGCGAGCTTGTCGGTGGGGCGCCGCTCGCCGCTGGGCAGCGTGGGTGAGAAACAGCGGCTGACCGCGATGCACTCGAAGCAGCCCTGCGCCTGCTGGCAGCACGCCTTGCTGGTCAGGTCCAGGGCGCGCTGGAGCAGGTCGTCCATGTGCTCGAACGCCCGGCGGGCCACGCCCAGGCCGCCCAGCCAGTCGTCGTACAGAAAGAAGTACGTGTCGCGCCCCTCGCGGAACGCCCCGGCGAGGTCGTTGTCATCGCACGCCACGCGTTCCGGCGTGATCTTCTGCAGCAGGTGCTTGAGGGTGTGCGCCACGGCGGTGGGCCGCTCGGTGGCGCGGGGGTCCACGCCGACCTCCAGCGCGCTGGTGCGGAAGGGCGGCAGTTCGGTGGGCTGCTCGTACAGGTGTTCGGAGAGCTTGTGGTCCTGCATGCGGTCCTGGATGCGGCCCCCGCAGCGGGCGCAGCTGCGCTCGGTCTCGCCGGGCTCGCGGTCGCAGCCGACGCACACGCGTTCGAACACCTGCCGCAGCATCTGGTACCCGGTGTAGCGCCGCCGGATGACGACCTCGCCGTGCCGGAAGGCCAGCGGGCCGCGCCGTTCCCACTCGCCCATGCGGGCCGGGGTGACCTCGATGGCGTACAGGCCGCGCGTGAAGAGGTTTGCCGCGTCGTGCTTCTCGACCAGGATCGCGGTGCCCGCCGGGTGCGCCTCCCAGCGCAGCACCTTGTACCCCTGCCCATCCAGGGTGAACACCGCGCCCTCGTGCTTCTCGGTCAGGGCGTAGTGCTGGCTGGGGCTCTCCAGCGGCGTGTCCAGCGCCCGTGTGCCCAGCCGCTCCCAGTCGGCGGCCTCGACCACCGCGAATTTCAGGCTGCCCTCGCCGCGCAGGTTCCAGTAGCGCGGGCTGGGTTGCGCCTCGTGCGGGGTGGGCAGCCCGGCCGCGTGAAACTCGTCGTTCGCGCGGGCCGCGTGCCGGGGGGACAGGTACGGGTTGTGGGCCTCCACGACCGCCTTCTCGATCGGGCCGGTCAGCAATTCCAGGAAGTTCCCCGCGTTGCTGTAGAACGCGTCCGCCGGCTGCGGGACCCCCTGCTCGTTCAGGGCCGGCAGGTACAGCACCAGCCCCGGCGCGATCCGCCCCGCGCGGCCCGCCATCTGCCGGAACGCCATGCGCGAGCCTGGGTACCCGTCGATGATCACGACCTCTAGGTCCCCGATATCCACCCCGGCCTCAAGGGCGTTCGTGGCGAACATCACGCCGCTGTGGGCGCGGCGGAACTCCGACAGGCGACCCTCGCGGTCGCTGGTGCCGGCCATGTACAGGTGCGCGCGGCTGGCGTACCGGGGCTGCGCGCGGTACGTGGAGTACAGCCGCGCCGCGCGCGACCGCCCCCGGAAGAATGCCAGCACCTTCAGGTCGTACCGCTCGCTGGCGTCCATCACGGCGTTCCAGAAGCGCCTCGGCTGACCTCTGTGGTCCGCCAGCACGAAGCGCTTGCCGTGCCGGGCCGCGCCGGACTCGCGGACCTCCACGGCGTCCACCCCGGTCAGTTCCCGCGCGAACTCCGCCGGATTCCCGATGGTCGCCGTGCTCAGGACTACCTGCGGGTCCGCGCCCAGTGCCCGCGCTAGGGCCAGCAGGCGGCGCAGCATGCCCGCCACCTCGCTCCCGAAACCACCCCGGTACGTGTGCGCCTCATCCAGCACCAGGAACGACAGGTGGCGCAGGAACTCGCGCACGCCCGGCTGCGTCAGCGACCAGTGCAGCTTGTCCGGCGTGGCCGTCACCATCCGCACCCCGGGCCGGAAGACCGCCGAACCCTGCGCGCTGCCCTGGAAGGCCGCCACCTCCCACGGAAAAGCCCCGCGCTCCCGGAAGGCCAGCAGCTTGTCCCGCTGGTCCTGACCCAGTGCCACGAGCGGGTACACGAACAGCGCCGTCGCGTGTGGGTCGCGTTCCAGGCGGTCGAACACGCCGGGGAAGAACGCGCCGGTCTTGCCGCTCGCGGTGGGCGTCGTGATGATCACATGCTCACCGGCGCGCATCAGCTCGAACGTGCGGGCCTGATGCGCGAATACCTGCGGGAACCCGAAGCCGCGCGCCACCGCGTCACTCCAGCCCAGTCCGGCCGCGTCCACCGTGCGGGCCTCCTGCGCCGTCTCCTCATGCAGTCGGGTCGCCCCGCCGCCCAGCGTGTCCCGCAGGAACCCCTCCAGACGGCTGAAGGAGGAGGAGGGGCGGGCGGTCATCCGCTCAGTCTAGAGCCGCGCAGGCAGCGCGCGGAAGGAAGAGCGTCACGGTGCTGCGCGGAGGGCAGGGTAGACTGAACGGCAGTTCATGACGAATCCTCAGTCCTCCACCGTGTTTGTCGTGACCTCACAGGCGGCCCGCGCGCAGGCCCTGGCCCCGCTGCTCCCGCGGGTGCATGTCGTGCACGTCCCCAGCGCCGAATTCCTGATGCGCGAAGCGCACGTCACTATTCCCGACGTGGCGCTGCTGTACACCGACACGCCCGGCGTGCCCCTGCACCAGGTACTGCCCATGCTGCGCCAGCGGGCCGAGCTGGGCGGCACGCACTGGCTGGCGGTCGGCTCGCAGGGCCTGGGCGAGATGCTCGGCGCGGGCGTCGACGCCCTGATCAGCGACGCCACTCCGCCCGAAGCGCTCGCGCTTCAGGTGGGCGCCCTGCTGGGCCGCGCGCAGCAGTTCAGGGACGCCCTGGGCCGCGTGGCCAGCCTGCAGCGCCGCATGGACACCTGGGAGCACGAGGAACGCGTCCGCGACCAGCTGGTGCACATGCTCGTGCACGACCTGAAAAACCCCATTGCGGCCGTCATGGGCCTGCTGGAGATCGTTCAGGAGGACCCCCGCGTGCCCGAGGACAACCGCGAGCTGCTGAAAGTGGCCCGGGACGAGACGCAGCACCTGCTGCACCTCACCGTGAACATGCTCGACGTCCGCAAGATCCAGGCGGGCAAGATGAACCTGCGGCGCGAACTGATGTTCACGCCCATGTTCCGCGAGGTGGTGGACCTCGCCCGCGGGGACGTTGGCAGTGGCCTGCGCGACCGGCACGTGCGCGTCGAGGTGGAACCCGACCTGAGCCCCGCCAGTGTCGACCCGGAAATCCTGCGCCGCGTGCTGGCGAACCTGATCAGCAACGCGCTGAAGCACACCACGACCGGCGGCGTGATCACCGTGATGGTCCGCGGCACGCCGGAGGCCGTGCAGGTCACCGTCCGCGACGATGGCGAGGGCATCCCGGCCGAGGACATCCCGAACCTGTTCGCGGCGTTCGAGCAGTCCCGCCTGACCCTGCACGGCCGCTTCGACACTGGCATGGGCCTGGCGTTCTGCAAGCTGGCCGTCGAGGAGCACGGCGGGACCATCTGGGTGGAATCCGAACGCGGGAAGGGCGCGTCGTTCTACTTCACGCTGCCGCTGGCGCAGGACGCCGAGGACGACGACTTCGCGGAACTCGTGTAGGCCCTGGCCAGGCGGTCAGTTCACCTGCACCCGCTGAATGTTCCAGGTGACCGTGCGGGTGGTGGGCAGACCCCGCACCTGCCCCGGCTCGGAACGCGAGCCCTTCAGGGTGATGACGCCGCCGCGGCTCTGCGCGGCGCCGTCCACCGTCACGCCGTACCAGTTGTGATACGGGTGCCGGGTCAGGCCCGAATCGCTGGACTGCCCGTCCGAGAAGGGATTGCAGGCGCCCTTGAAGTAATGGGAGGAACTGAAGCTGCCCTGCCCGAGCACCGAGTCGGTGTTCTCCCCAGGCAGCTCGATCTGCACGAGGTACGTCCCGTCGGGCTGCACGGACACGTCCAGGCGGCGGGTGACGTCCAGCGTGGCGGCCGAGTGATCCTGCTGCGAGTCCCGGGCCACCTCCGTGCGGACCGTCTTGTCGTCGGCGCAGACCACGCTGTAGCTCGCGTCGTACCGGGAGTTCAGGTCGTAGGTGCTGGCGTGGTGCGTCTGCGCGTTCAGGCTCGCCCAGCGCGTCCCGCCGGACTCGGTCTCGCCCTCCAGGCCGCTCACGGTGTACGTGGAGGTGGCCAGCAGCGTCTCGCTGCGCTCCCCGGCGGGTGAGCCGTTGGGGTCCAGCAGCGTGGTGTGCTCGTCCACGCGGTCCTCGACCGTGACGGTCCCGGTCCAGCAGGTGGTGCCCGTGGCGTCCGCGCAGCTGGCCTTCCAGTCCTGCACGGTCAGCGGTACGGTCGTCGAGATGGGCCACATGCGGTTGAGCAGCTCGATCGGCAGGCCCAGCAGGCCGCCCACGCCGCCCGAGGCGGTGCCCAGAGCGTCGAGCAGGTCCCCGGCCAGGCTGGCGGTCTTGAGGGTCGTGACGGCCGTCACCCGGCCCGTCTTCGTGACGGTGGTGGCCGCCGGGCCCAGCTCCTCATGCTGGCGGGCACCCGTGAAATGGAAGTCGGCCGTGCCGGACGCGTCGGTCCTGTCGTGCATGACCTCCTCGCCCGCCGCGGCCGTCAGGATGGCGTAGTCGGCGCCGTCCCCCGCGGCGCGCCAGCGGATGTCGGCGCCCTCGACCGCCCCGGCATTCGGCAGGCTGAAATCCAGCCCAACGTGATTCAGGGCCAGCCGCATGCAGTTCAGGTACTGCACGTTGTTCGGCAGCTGGTAGGCCACCTTCGCCAGGGCGGTGTGCTGGGTGTCGCCGTCATGCAGGGTGCTCTGGGTGCGCTGCACGCTGGTGTTGTTCACGGTGACGTCCATGCGGAAACTGGCGAACATCATCGTGAACTTCAGGTAGCTGAGCACCAGGTTCGCGCGGCCCAGCCACTCGGCGCTGGCGATCACGCCCGCGTCCTCCAGGTACGCCAGGAGCTGACCCATGCCGTAGTTGAGGCCCAGCGCGGCGCCGTCCATGACGGTGCCCTCCACCCCGCCGAAGGTGCAGTTCGGCGCGGCGTCCTGCGCGCGCAGGGCGGCGGACCCAAGGGAGGCGTGCCCAGCGGTGAGGCCTGGGGCGCGCACCCCGAGCGGCAGGGTCGCCCCATGGGCCTGCGCGGTCCCGGCCAGGCGCCCCGCGATCCGCAGGAGCAGCAGGGCGTGCTGCGCGGCGTCCACTGTGACGTCCGCAATGGGCGTGTCGCCCAGCAGGTCGCCGCCGGGTCCGCCCAGCGCGGACGTGAAGCGGGCCAGGAAGCGCGCCGTGGGGACGGTGCTGGCCGCGTCGGCGCGCAGGTCCTCGCGCAGTTTCGTGGCGATCTGCGCCGCGTCCGTGCCCGGCCACAGAGTGACAAGCGTCTGCGCGAACTCCAGCAGGGTCACGGTGCCGCCCTGGGCGCGCTGGTAGAGGATCGCAGCCGGGTCGTCCTGCGCCAGGGCCAGGCCCAGGCTGGGCTGCTGGGCGGGGCGCAGGACGGTGCCGTCCAGCTGCCGGACGCTCAGCCCGGCGGCACTCAGGGCGTCCAGCCACGCGGCCTGCGCGTCGTCGTTGCCCCCGGAGACGCGGGCGGCCAGCTGCGCGGCGCGCAGATCCACGCCACTCACGTCCCCGCCGGTCCCGCCGCCGGGCGGGGTGGGGACCGGCGTGGGCGTGTGAGGGGCGCCGCAGGCGGTCAGCTGGGTGGCGGCCAGGGCGAGCGTGACGGTCAGGGCGCGCAGGGCAGTCAGGTGGAGGGTCATGTGCGGAGCGTAGGCGGAGGGGCGTGGCTGGCGGATGGTGCGGGCGGCGAGAGGGAACGCCAGGTCGCCCAGGCCCCCCGATTGGCTGTATGAACTGCGGATGTTAAGTTCTTTACATTTTTTTCCCCAACTTGTTAAGATTCTTACACTCTTCGTCCTGATCTCAGCGCGTCCTCAGGCCGTCGGCACCTCCTGGCCCCACCCGGGGCCCACCCTGCACGGATCGCCGTGCACCCAGAGGCCACCATGGAGCCACACTAGACCGGCCCTGGTGAACTGATGAGCGGCACACCAGCCCCATCCCCACGCGTCCACGCCCGCTGGATCACGGCGCGCGCCTGACCTCCTGCCCGGGAGCCTCAGCGCCGCGCCCATCACGCCGGATCACCCCGTTCACCCGAACGACCCCAGCGTTCAAGCCACAGAGACGGCCCGCCACCGCGCGCCGCCGCCCGACCAGTGCCTTGGGAGGCCCTGATGAACCCCTGGCCACGCCGACTTCCCGTGGAAACCCTGCTCGCCCTGTCCGTCCTGGTCGCCTGCAACCAGAACGCCGGTCGCCCCACCCAACCGGCCATGCCCACCCCGGTGGTGACGCGTAGCCCCGGCCTGCACGCCCAGGCCTTCACCACGCCCTACCCCACCTCCGACTCCGTGTCCTTCACCCTGGAAGGCTGCCGCAACGACGGCACGCCGCCCATCACCCTGCCCAACGGCAGCGGTAAATTCATCTGCCCCGACGCGGCCTACACCACCGGCAACCTGGGCAAGGGCTGGAATGAACTGGACCTCGTGCCCCACCGCCTGACCCTCAGCGTGGGCAACCAGAAGAGTGCCACCACGCAGTTCCTGGTCGTCCTGGCCGCCGACTACCAGAGTGACGGCGCGTTCGGCTACGACGTCCTCTCCGTGCCGGAAGTGAACGCCGCCAAATCGGACGTCTCCTGCCAGATCAGCGTGGACACCCAGAAAGACCAGACCGGCATCACCGGCGGCACGGACCGCACCGCGTACCGCCTCGTGAACGTGGACCTGAACCGGGGAGCCACCTGCGTCCTGGACTACTACCAGCGGCTCGCGCTGGGCGCAGCCAGCTACCCGGGCTCGTCCCTGCAGGCGTACATGTTCGCCGACGCGGCCTTCAAGACCGGCAAGCGCACCATCCCGCTGCCCGTCCGCGAGATCCTCCCGCAATCCCTGTCCAAGACCATGGTCGCCTCGCAGGGCCGCGACCAGGTGTGGGACCTCACCAAGGGCGCCACGCCCGCCACGCTGAACTTCGGGGACGTGTGCGCCAACACCTTCACCCCGGCGCAACCCGTGAAGATCAACGTGACCTGGGAGATCAAGAGCGTCCAGCCCGGCGACGTGACCCTGATCACCAAGGTCTACGCGACCAACCCCGCCGCCCGCACCATCACCGTGCAGGTCACCGACCGCATGTACCGCGGCAGTGACCAGTCCACGCTGCTGGACACCACCCAGGGCCAGGCCGTGGACGTCCCGGCCAACACCGCCAATTACCTCGTCCTGACGCACACCTTCCCCTACACGACCAGCAGTGACCTGCTCGGCACCACCTTCAACGACGTGGCCACCGCCACGTACACCGACAAGGTCACCGGCGTCACCGTGCCCGGCGACACGACCGCCGCCGCCAGCGCCCAGGTCACCGCGGGCGCCACCACGAACGCCTCGGCCAGCGTCACGGACGACGAGATCATCACCGGGAACGGCCTGACCTTCAGCGTCACCCAGCCCACCCTGGGAACCTTCACGAACTACGCCGCGGGCACCGCCACGACCGGACCGGTCAGCTGGCAGGTCACCGGACAGACCACCGGCGGCACCGTGCAGTTCGACAAGACCGTCCTGCTCGACACGCGCCGCGTGACCACCGGCCTGCTCAGCGACGAGGCACACCTGAACGGCTCCGACGGCGCCGCCGCGCAGGCCAGCGCCGCCGTGAACATCAGCTCCAGCGCCAGCGTGACCCTCACGATCACCAAGACCATTCCGGACGTCCTGCAGAACGCCGAGCAGCAGCAGTTCTCGTTCACCGTGAAGGACAGCGCCGGCCAGGTCGTCGCGACCCCCTCCGTGACCTTCACCGCAGGGCAGACCAGCCAGAGCGTCTCCGTGACCACCAACCCCGGCGTGTACACCGTCACCGAGAACCCCGCCACCGGCTGGACCAGCCAGCCCGCACAGCACGTTGACCTTCAGCTGCCCACCTGCGCCGGCGGCGTGACCTTCAACAACGAGGTGACGCCCGCCACCGCCCGCGTGCAGAAGATCACGCTGCCCGCCGGGCAGGAAAGCGGCTGGACCTTCACCCTGAACCGCGTTAACGGCCAGCTCAGCCCACTGGAAACGGGCGTCACCGCCAGCGGCGGCCAGCTGAACTTCACCACCCCCCTGACCGAAGGCGCGTACCAGATCACGGAAACCGCCCAGCCGGGCTTCAAGCAGACGGCCAACAGCGGCTGCACCTTCACCGTGAACTACCCCGCCGACGCCGGACGCACCTACACCTGTAGCGCCACGAACACCCAGCTGCCCAGGCTGACGGTCGTGAAGTATGTGGTCAACGAGTACGGCGGCACCAAGGTCGTCTCGGACTTCCCGCTGAACGTCAGCGGCACCGCCGTCACCAGCGGCCAGGTCAACACCTTCGACCCGGGCACCTACACGGTCGGCGAGGGCAGCCTGCCCTACGGGTACACCCAGGACGCCATCAGCGGCGACTGCACGGCCACCGGCAGCGTCATCCTGAACCCCGGCGACAACAAGAGCTGCACCATCACGAACAGTGACTCCCCGGCCACGCTGGTCATCGTGAAAAACGCCAAGCCCGCCACCGGCAGCTTCTCGTTCCTGACCACCGGCAGCGGCTACAGCGGCTTCACCCTCAGCCCCGCCGGCTGGACGAACACGCAGGGCAACCTCAGCGCCGGCACGTATACCATCCGCGAACAGACGCAGCTCGGCTGGGTCCTCACCGGGCTGGGCGGCAGCCCCGACCCCAGCACCCCCTACGCCTGCGTCACCACCGGCCAGGGCGGCAGCGTGGGCACCGGCAACCTGGACACCCAGACCGCCACCATCACCCTCAAGATGGGCGACACCGTGACCTGCACCTTCGAGAACACCGGGCAGGGCGTCACCCGCACGCAGGGCTTCTGGGCCACGCACCCGCAGCTGGCCATGATCGCCTGGACCGGCGGGCAGGGCTTCGGCCACGCGTTCCCGGGCGTGTCGGCCGTCAGCGGCATCGGTGACGCGGCGCTGTGCAGCCGGACCATCGCGGCCGGCAGCCTGGCCGCCACCGGCAGCTCCGGCCTGATGGGTGCATTCTGGAGTGACGTGTCCAAGACCACCACGGGCGCCAAACGCAGCGCCCTGGATCAGGCGCGCATGCAGCTCCTCCAGCAGCTCGTGGCGGCAGAGCTGAACGCCTCGGCCTTCGGCAGCGTGCCCGCCAGCGGCAGCTTCAGCACGTGGGAAGCCGCGTACTGCGGCACGAACACCCAGGCGATCAAGACCGCGCAGCAGCAGGCCGCGAGCTTCAACACGGCCGGTGACAGCGGCGCGTTCACGCCGGGCACCTCGGCTGACAGCAAGGCCGCGCGCGCCATGGCCAACCGCGACTTCTGGAATACCCTCCCGTAAGAACCGGAGAGGGGAGTGGGCGGCGCCTCGACTTGGCGCCGCCCACTCTGCCGCCCGGCCCGGCTCAGGGCCCGTGCGGGCGGTCGTGTGCGCCGGGCAGCGCCGTCTGCTCCACCCGCGCCACGCTGAACAGGTGCTCCACCTCACCCCGCGCCGCCTGTCCCGGCTGATCGTGGGCGTACAGGTAGAGGGGCCAGCCCTGGTACGTCGTGTGATCCCAGGTGCGCAGCCCGTGCAGGTCGCGGGCCTGCACCTGCACCTGACCGGGCAGTGCCTCCGGCGCGGCGGTCAGGGCCGGGAGGGGCACGTACTGGTACAGGAAGAGTTTCAGGTGCTCCGGCCAGTGCGCGGCGAACGGTACGGTCTCCCCGAACAGCGTGGCCGCCTGAAGCGGAGAGAAGCGGTACAGCGGCAGCGGGCCGCGCGGCGTCTGCACGCTCAGGTGAGGCCCGGCGGCGTGCAGGTGCAGCAGGTCCGCGGGCGGGAGGGGCTGACCGAGCCGGCGTGAACCGGGCGCAGCGGCGTGCAGGTGCGTCATGGGGGCTCCTACAGGGCCAGGACAGAGTGGGGCGGGTGGCTGGGCGCGGCCGGGTGCAGCAGGCGTGCCAGACCGCCCGGCGTGCGCCGCGCCGCGTGGTGGCCGGCGCGCTCCTGCGCGGCGCGCAGCAGGTCCGCCAGCGTGGTGCCGTCGTGGGGCGCGTCGGCCAGGCCCGTCCGGACGTCCGGGTGGCGGCCCAGCGCGCCCAGGTGCTGCGCGGCGCGGCGCAGCGCCGGAGCCAGGTGCTCGGCCGTGAGGGGCCGGGGGCTCAGGAGCGTGAATTCGTGCGTGCCGGTGCGGTACACGCTGGCCTGCCAGGGGCGCGCCGCGTCCCACAGGTCCCGCGCGATGAGCCGCAGGGCCTGATCGACCGGCGCGTTGCCCAGGTGGCGCCGCTGGTCATGCAGGGGCGGCAGGCGCAGCGCGGCGAGGGTCGTGACGCCGTGCGTCTGGGCGGCGTCCAGCAGCAGGGCGGTGCGGTCGGGCAGGTGCGTGACGGGGTCCAGGTGGTACTGGTGGACATCCTCGATCAGCAGGATGCGGTCGCCGTTGGGCAGGCTGCTCAGGTTCAGGCGGCACACCCGCCGCGCGCCGGTCAGGGTGAGCAGGCGCGTCTGGTGAACGCCGTCCGGCCAGCTGCGCGCGGGTTCGGGCAGCGCGCTGGCGTGAAAGGTGCGGGAGAAGGCGTGGTTCGGCTGGGCCAGGGTGGGCGCGTGCGCGGGCCAGCGCAGCGCGGGCAGGGGCAGCAGGTGAAACAGGTCGTCTTCGAGGTGAAAGTGGGTCATGGGCCTCTCCCTGGAATGGGGTGGGTCGGGGGTGCGGTCTTGACGGGCAGCATGCCGCGCGGCGCGTTAAGGGGGCGTTAGGGGCCCGGGGCCGCCCGGTCGTGGGGGGCGCCAGGGGCGCGGCTGGGACAGTGCGGGCTACACTCCGGGCATGAGCTCGTGGCCGTTCAGGGTTGGATTCGGGGAGGACGCGCACCGCCTGGAGGCGGGGCGGCGGCTGGTGCTGGGCGGCGTGGAGATCCCGCACGCGGAACTGGGCGCCGTGGCCCACAGTGACGGCGACGCAGTGTTGCACGTGGTGGCGGACGCGCTGCTGTCCGGGCTGGCGCTGGGTGATATCGGGCAGTACTTCCCGGATACGGCCCCGGAGTGGCGCGGCATGGATTCACGCGTGATCGTGGAGCGGGCCCTGGCACTGGTGCAGGAGCGGGGGTGGATGCCGGTGAACGTGGCGGTCGTGGTGACGCTGGACCGCCCGAAGCTGGGGCCGCTGCGCGCCGAGATCGCGCGGTCGGTCGCGGCGCTGCTGGGCCTGCCGGAAGGGGACGTGGGCGTGAGTTTCAAGACGTCCGAGGGTCTGGCGCGTCTGCACGTGCAGACGCGCGCGACGGTGCTGCTGGCCCGCGTGGACGCCGCCGGTGCGGAGGCCCGCGGTGAGTGACGTGCCCCTGCTGCGGGTGGTGCTGTTCGAGCCGGAAAAGGCCGGGAACGTGGGGAACGTCGCGCGGACCTGCGCGGTGCTGGGCGCGGACCTGCACCTGATCCGCCCGTTCGGCTTCCACCTGCATGACCGGGAGTTCCGGCGGGCCGTGATGGATTATCTGGAGGGCGTGACGCTGCACGAGCACGCCAGCTGGACGGCCTTCCAGGGCACGCTGGCTGCGGGGGCGCGGGTCTGGGCGTTCAGCACGCACGCGACCGACCTGCACACCCGCGCGGGGTTCCGGCGGGGGGATTACCTGCTGTTCGGCCCGGAGTCGCGCGGCCTGCCCGTGTGGCTGCGGGACGCCCTGCCGAAGCTGAAGCTGCCGCAGCCGGGTGGGGGCCGCAGCCTGAACCTGAGTGTCGCGGCGGGCGTGGCGGCGTTCGAGGCGGGGCGGCAGATCGAGGGCTGGTAGGTCGGGGCGTGGCGCCCCGGTGCGCTGCGCCATTCGGCTCATTTCGATTCCCGTCGAATCGGGCATGATGATTCGAGGAGGATCGAAATGACTGAAGCCGCCGACCCCACCCCGCAGGCCCGCATGAACGCCCTGTACTGCCGCCTCGTCACGGGTATCCGCACGAACGCCGAACGCGACCTGCGCCTTGCCCACGCCGCCGGGAACGCCGCCGATCAGGCCCGCGCGCAGGCCCGCCTGGACACCCTGGACGCCGCCCTGGGCATCTACGAGGGCGCCCACCGCGCCGCGCACGGCACGTCCCCCTGGCCGTCAGGGCCCCGCCCATGAAGCAGAGACGTGCTGTGCCGTGGACCACCCGCACCGCTGCCGAACGGCCCGCGTCACGTCCGGCGTCCGTGCCGCCCCCGCTCGCCTCCGCCCGGATGAGCCGCTGCTGGCCCACCAGACCACCGGAGTTCGCATGAGTGCCGACCTAACTGCCCGCGCGGGCCTCTTCCGCGCGCTCTCGCACCCCGCGCGCCTGAGCCTGTTACGCCTCGTCTGGACCCGCGAGGCCAGCGGCGACGAACTCGCCCGCCTGATGAACCTCGCGCCCGCCACCGTCAGCCATCACCTCGCGCAGCTGGCCGAGGCGGGCCTGCTCCTCACCCGGCAGGACGGCCACCACCGCCTGCACCGCGCCCACACGGCCGCGCTGGAATTGAATCTCGCGGACGTCGTGCGCGGCGCCGCGCCCGCCCCCACCCCGGACGACCCCTACCGCGAGCGCGTCCTGCGGGCCTTCCTGAAAGGTGGGCGCCTGACCACCCTGCCCGCCCAGCGCAAGAAGAAAGACGTCATTCTGCACGAACTGGTCACGCTGTTCGAGTACGGCCGCCCGTACCCGGAAGCCGAGGTGAACGCCCTGCTGGGCGAGGTATACGCCGACGTGTCCACCCTGCGCCGCGAACTGGTCGGCCTGGGCGTCCTGAACCGCGAACGCGGCGTGTACTGGCGGCCCGCAGCCGACCCTACAGGCTCTTGACCGTCAGCAGGGGCCGCAGCGCCGCCACAGGCCGCGCCAGGCCCGCCCGGGCGTGCGTGTCGATGATTGGCGTCACCGCTTTGTACGCGCCGGGCGCCTCCTGCTTCAGCGCGGACAGCGCCCGCGCCCGGATCTCTGATCGCGCCGTGCGCAGATCGGTGGGTGTCACCACCCGCAGCGCCTCCAGCGCCCGGAGCGCCTCCGCGTCACTCTGGCGCATGGCCGCCCCGCGCGGCTGACGGCGGCCCGCGCCGTGACTGGCGCTCCCCAGCGCCAGGGGGTGCCCCTGCCCGGCCAGCAGGTAACTGAGGTCCCCCATGCTGCCCGGAATCAGGACCGGTTCGCCGTGCGGGTGACGTACGCTGGGCCCGGCGGCGGGCGTGGCGCCCTTGCGGTGCACCCAGTCCCCGTCCCCGCCGGGCCAGATGAAGTTGTGCGGCGCGTCCGCCAGCGCCGGAAACGGCTGATCCTGCGCCAGCAGGCCCGGCGGAAGGGCGCGGCCCAGCGCGGCGCGCACCATGCACGCCAGCATCAACCGGTTCCCGCTCGCCAGATGCGCCGCCGCATGCAGGGCGTCCAGCACGCCCGGCACGCCGGGATGGTCGGCCGGAAGCAGCGGCAGCGGGGCGCCGGGCGCCGCGCGGGCCGGGGCGCGCAGCTGAGCGCCGAACAGATGCCCGAACCCCAGCGATCCGCTGTGCACCATGACCACCACCTCGCCGGGCCGGACGCCCCACGCGTACGCCGCGTGCCGGTCCAGGACCGCCGCGACCTCCTGCACCTCCACGAAGTGATTCCCGCCGCCCACCGAGCCCAGCTGCGTGTCGAACGACGCCCGGTCCCGGTCGCCCAGCCAGTCCCGCACGCCGTGAAGCGGGCCGCGCACGAACGGCGCGTGCGGGTCCGGCTGATGCGCCTGCGCGCCCAGCAGGTCCCACAGGCCCCGCTGCCCCGCCGGGCGCGGCGCCGCGAGCAGGTCCGGCACGCCGCCGCGCAGCAGCGCCTCCCGCTGACGGCCCGTGAGACTCAGCGCCCGCTGCCCCTGAAAGAACACCGCCCGCAGTTCACGCTCCAGGACGTCCAGGTGCGGGCGCAGATCATCGGCCCGCAGCCCGGTCAGATGCAGGCGCATCCCGCAGCCCAGGTCATTCCCGATCAGGTGCGGCGTGAGCACGCCGCGCGTCCGCAGCGCGGTGCCCACCGGGGCGGGCGACGCGCGGTGCAGGTCCGGCGTCAGGGCCAGCGCCTCCACCCCCAGCGCCGGGTCGAGTTTCTGGGCCGCCGCGTGCAGGTCCAGCAGGCGCAGGGCGTCCCGGACGGCGGCCCGCTCAACGGGCACCTCCGGACTGGCGAACAGGTGAGCGGGCACCCCGCTGTCATGAGGCAGGAGGACGGGCGACAGGGCCTCGCCCCGCGCGGAAAGAACATCAATCATGTGGCCTCTGCTGAGAAACACCGGCCCGCACCAGGGCGCACCGGGAAGGAATCGTCGGCCCAGGCGCACTCCAGGTTCGGCGCGCAGGGCAGGGGAGAGGACGGCCCGTCTCAGCAGCAGGTGACAGGTCCCCCGACCGTAGCAGGCGCGTTCAGCTGGCCGCATCCGCCAGACGGCGCACCGCCCACGGGGGCGCGTCCTCATCCGGACGCCCGGTAGAGTGACGGACATGACAACAACGGATTTCCAGGCGCGACTGGCGCGGTACGCCGAACTGCTCGTCCGCACCGGCGTGAACCTCCCGCACGGCGGCAAGGTCCGGGTCAGCGCACCGGTCGAGGCGACCGAACTGGCCCGGCTGGTCGCGCGCGCCGCGTACCGCGCCGGGGCGACCGACGTGCGCGTCACGTACCACGACCCTCACCTGGGCCTCGCCCTGTTCGAGGACGGGTCCGATGACGCCGTGAACCACCTGCCCGACTGGCACGCGCAGGAGGCCGAGGCGATGGTCGGCGACGGCTACGCGTCCATCGCCATCATCGGTGAGGACCCCTCGCTGCTGGCAGGCGCGGATCCCACGCGGATCGCGGCGCGCAGCAAACTGGTCGCGCAGGCCATGCGCAGGGTCAGCGAGGCGACCGGCAGCTTCCGCGTGAACTGGACGGTCGGCGCGATGGCCACGCCCGCCTGGGCCGCCCGCGTGTACCCGGACCTGCCGCAGGAGCAGGCCGTGGCCCGCCTGTGGGACGATATCTTCGCCGTGACCCGCGCCGACCAGCCGGACCCGGTCGCCGCGTGGGACGCGCACCTGAGCCGCCTGGAACGCCTGACCAACCACCTGAACGGCAAGCAGTACGCCGCCGTGCACCTGAAGAGCGACCTGGGCACCGACCTGACCGTGGGCCTCGCGGAGCACCACGTCTGGCAGGGCGGCGCGGAAACCGCGCAGAACGGCGTGCGCGGCGTGCCGAACCTCCCCACCGACGAGGTGTTCACCGCCCCGCACCGGGAGCGGGTGGACGGCGTGGCGGTCGCCAGCAAACCCCTGAGCGCCCGCGGGCAGCTCATCGAGGGCATCCGTATGCGCTTCGAGGCCGGACGAGCCGTCGAGGTCAGCGCCACGCGCGGCGAGGAGACCCTCAAGGCTCTCGTCGCCACCGATGACGGCGCCGCCCGCCTGGGCGAGGTGGCCCTGGTGCCCGCCAGCGCGCCCGTCGCGCAGACCGGCACGCTGTTCCTGAACACCCTGTTCGACGAGAACGCCGCGTCACACATCGCGCTGGGCCGCTGCTACCCCACTAACGTGCAGGGCGGCACCGACCCCGCCACCCTGAGCGCCGCCGGAGGCAACAGCGACAGCCTGATCCACGTGGACTGGATGATCGGCACGCCCGCCACCGACGTGGACGGCATCACGAAGGAAGGCACCCGCGAGCCGCTGATGCGCGCGGGCGAATGGGTCATCGAAGGTCTATAACCAGGCCGGTCAAAGGGGGAGGGGAGCCGCGCGTGGCTCCCCTCCCCTGATGCCTGTTCGCCTTACAGCGCCAGGATTGCGCTGAAGTCGCCGCTGAGGCCCTCGGGGTAGAAGCCGCCCTTCGTCGCGCCGGGCGCGAGGAACACGATGTTCCCCACCTGACGCGGCGTGCGGCTGTACGCGATCCCGTTCCCGTCCGCCAGGACGATGTTCGCCGCGCCGCCCTCCACAACGCCCTGATCCACGTCGCTGGCGCCGTCCACGCTGTCACGCAGGTTGCTGATCGCCTGCACGACGTCCGCGACCTTCAGGGTGGGCGTCACGTCCGTGTTGCGCTGCTGGTACAGCAGGGTGCGGATCATGCCCGCGTGGTACGCCTCCACGGCCAGGATGCCCGCCGCGTTCTCCAGGTTCCCGCCCGCGCTCGCGTCACTCAGAAAACGCGCCGCGCCCTTGTACGCACTGACGCCCACGTCCTCGAAGATGAACGCGCCGTGCAGGAAGAACAGGTCGTTCGCGAACGGGTTGAAGCCCGTGATCGCCCCGCCCGACGCGGCGCTGCCCGCCGCCGCGAAGGCCGGACCCAGGTCCAGCGTGGGCTGCGACACGGCCGCCGCGCCCAGCACCTTGCGGATGATCTTCACGTGGTTCAGCTCGTCGGTGGCGACCTCGTTCGCGTAGGCGCGCACGTCCGCCGAGTCGAACTTCACGCCGTCGCCGTTACGGCCGGTGAAGCCCGCAGGCAGGATGACCTTGCTGCTGTTCCCGCCCGCCGCGTCCAGCTCCTGCAGGCGGCCCACGGCGGCCAGGTAGAACGCCGCTTCCAGGTACTCGAGGTTCAACGCGAAGTTGAAGATCGTGGCGTCCAGATTGGCCTTGGGCGCCATGCTCATGGCAGGCGCGCACCCGGCCAGCAGACCCGTGGCGGTGGCGGCCCCGGCGGCCCCCAGGAACTTCCGGCGATTCATGGCGTTGGACATATGAACTTCCCTCCAGACAGAGACAGGCGATTCAGGCACGAGGACACCCCGGCCAGCGCAGGCGGATTCCTGCACCGGCCCATGCGGCCGTGTCGCTCTGACCAGTCCTATGCACCCCACTGCGGGACGGATCATTCCCACGCCCGACCGTGAAGATCAGGTGAACATCAGGCCGGCAGGCTGTCCCCGTCAGGCTGCCCGAACCGGTTCTCCTGCACCAGCCGTTCCAGCGCCCGGGCCCGCTCCAGCTGCGCGCCCAGCGCCGCGTGCCGCGCCTCCAGCGACCGGACCGCGCCCCCCAGCCGCGCCAGCACGTCCACCTTCAGGGCCGCCAGGGCTGCCGGGCCCGGCGGCTCACGCTGCACCGAGAACATCGTGCCGCCCTGTGCCACCAGCCCCAGCAGACCCTGCGCGTCCAGGAACGCCCGCGTGTCCTCCAGCGTCAGGCCCAGTCCCTGCCACTGCTGCACGCCCCTCAACTCGATCACGTTGTGCAGCAGGAACCGGAACCTGCCGTTCACCCGCGTGGGGTGCAGCAGCCCCTCACGCAGCAGGTGCCGCACCGTCGTGACGGGCAGCCCCATCAGCGCCGCGAACTGGCCGATCCCCACGCCCCGCTCCTCGAACAGCGCCCCGAACACCTCCGCCCCGCCGCACATGGTCACCAGATCCGCCCGCCGCTCCTTCGGCAGGGCGCTGATCACATCCCGGACCTGCCGGACCCCCTGCCGGAACTCCGCCGCGCTCACGTCCTTCATGCACGCCGCCGCGCGGTCACCGTCACGCCCCAGCAGGGCAACGTCCAGCATGCCCTCAGTGGGCGGCTCAGGCCATCCCGCCAGGACGGTGAAACACGGGTCAGCCCATCAGGTCTCTGCGTGTTGAACATGGGTGATGCCTCCTGCCCGGCAGTGTGGAACGTGCACCCGACTGCACGTCAACCGCCCCCCCACCCAGTCAGCCCGGCCCCGCCGTCAGGTGAAAGCCCGCCCACTCCCGCCAGAACGCCCCCGCCGCGTCCAGACACGCTCCCTCCAGCCGGATCAACTCGGCCGCCCCAGCCCCGGCGAACGTCGCCTCCGCGAACGCCAGCTTCGCGCGTAGGAACGCCGCATGATGCCCCGCCGTCCCCCCGTAATTCTCGGCCACACCCGCCCACTCAGGCACCCACGCCGCCCGCAACCGCCCCGCCACGCGCGCCTGCACGTCCGCGTGCGGCCCGCCCGGCAGCAGGTACGTCACGTCCTGCGCCAGCCACCGGTCAAAGCGCTCCTCCAGCCCCGCCCGCCACGCCGCGTCACTCACGCCCCGCAGCAGAGCACACAGTGACCGTCCGGGCCGCCGCACATCAACAGAGAAAGGGGGCGACCCGCAGGCCACCCCCTCCCTCAGCTGGGCCGGTCCTTACTTGACCAGACCCAGCTTGCGCACTTCGTCGCGTTCCTCGGTCAGTTCCTGCGCCGTGGCGTCCATCTTGCCGCGGCTGAAGTCACTCACGGGGAGGCCCTGCACGATCTCGTACTTGCCGTTCTTGCAGGTCACGGGGAAACCGTAGATCAGGCCCTCGGGAATGCCGTAGCTGCCGTCGCTGGGAATCCCCATGCTGACCCACTCGCCCTCGGGGGTGCCCAGCGCCCAGTCGCGCATGTGATCAATCGCGGCGCTCGCGGCGGACGCAGCGCTGCTCAGGCCGCGCGCCTCGATGATCGCCGCGCCACGCTTCGCCACCGTCGAGATGTACTGCTGCTCGTACCAGTCACGGTCCACCTGATCCAGCGCGGGCTGGCCGTCCACCGTCGCCTGCGAAAGATCGGGGTACTGCGTCGAGGAGTGGTTGCCCCAGATCGTCAGGTTCTTGATGCTGCTCACGGGCTTCCCGGTCTTCTCCGCCAGCTGGCTGATCGCGCGGTTGTGATCCAGACGCACCATCGCCGTGAACTGCCCCGCATCCAGATCCGGCGCGTTCTGCTGCGCAATGAGCGCGTTCGTGTTCGCGGGGTTCCCCACCACGAGCACCTTCACGTCACGGCTCGCCACGGCGTTCAGCGCCTCACCCTGCGGCTTGAAGATCCCACCGTTCGCGCCCAGCAGGTCCCCACGCTCCATCCCGGCCTTGCGGGGCATGGCGCCCACCAGCAGCGCGTAATCCGCGTCCTTGAACGCCACCATCGGATCATCGCTCGTCACGATGTCCGCCAGCAGCGGGAACGCGCAGTCACGCAGCTCCATCACGACGCCGTTCAGCGCCTTCAGCGCGGGCGTGATCTCCAGCAGTTGCAGAATCACCGGCTGATCTTTGCCGAGCATGTCGCCCGACGCGATGCGGAAAAGAAGGCTGTAGCCGATCTGGCCAGCGGCGCCGGTAACGGCAACGCGGACGGGTTGTTTGGTCGTCATGGGTATCCCTCCTGAGGATGGTTTTACGGCTCACGATAACGCGCGGCGGGACGGTTGGGGGAAAGTTCCCCGGACGGGGACAGGGGGCTGTGCTTCGCGGTGGGCGGCCCCACCCCCCAACCCCCATCCCCAGGGGGGACAGGGGAGCGGCGTTGCACTGGGCAAGAGATTTCACTGTCGCGGCGGATTTGCTGTGGGCGGTGACGTGTCTGGCCTCGACGCCATCCTTCGCCACCCGCAAGGCCCGCGCGCTGCGCGCACGACGGCCGGTGGCCGTCGGCGGTGACTTGTCGGGCGGGACGCTGTGGGCCGCTGATCTACTGTTCTCGCTTCGGCGGAAGCATATGTGCAAGGCTTCCCTCTGCGGCGAGCTGTCAGTGCAGCTGATTGAAGGGTTCCGCTGTGCAGCAGCCTCCGTTTCCACTTCCCCTTTACAGCGGTGCGTCGTCGGCGAAGTTCGGTGCGCGTTTCTCGCGGAGGCTGCTGAGACCCTCGCGGACGTCGGGGCCGGTGAAGCCGAGAAACTCCAGGGCGAGGGACGCGTCGAAGGTGGGTCCGGCCTGCCTGAGCCAGTTGTTGAGGGCGTATTTGGTCCAGCGGATGGCGGTGGGGCTGCCGCTGGCGAGTTGCCGGGCGACGGTCCAGGCGCGGTCCAGCAGTTCCTCGTCCGGGACGGTGAGGCTTACGAGGCCGATGCGTTCCGCTTCGATGCCGCTCACCGGTTCGCCGGTCATGAGGTGGTATTTGGCCTTGTTCAGGCCGCACAGCAGGGGCCAGATGATTGCGGCGTGGTCACCGGCGGCGACCCCCAACCGGACGTGCCCGTCGAGGAGGCGGGCGGTGTGCGCGGTGATGCTCACGTCGGCCAGCAGCGCGACGGCGAGGCCAGCGCCGACGCAGGGGCCGTGGATGGCGCTCACGATGGGTTTGGAGCAGTTGATGACGTTGTACACGAGGTCTCGGGCTTCTTTCCAGACGCGGGTGAGGGCGGTGAAGTCGCTGCTCATCTCCTCGATCAGGGTGAAGTCCCCGCCGCTGCTGAAGCCGCGTCCCTCGCCGCGCACGAGGACACTGCGGATGCCGGGCGTGTCATCAATGTCGCGCCACACGCGGGTCAGGGCGCGGTGCGCGTCGGCGTTCACGCTGTTCAGGGTCTTCTCGCTGCGGATGACGACTTCGAGGATGCCGCCGTCGTGCAGGTGGAGGTGCAGGCCGGGGTACGCGCCGGGAGCAGTGAGCTGGGCTGTGTCCATAGGGGCAGGGTAGCGGGTGCGTGGGCGGGGGTGTCCGGCGGGGTGGGATGGATGCACCTGAAGCGGGCCCACACGGCAGTCACGTGCGGGCCCGCTTCAGGTGATCTGTTTAGCCGTTGAGCTTGGCGGTCACTTCAACGAGGCGGCGCGCCTGGTGGGCGATGGTGGCGCGGTCCTCATCGGTCAGGGGCTGGCCGTTCGCGGTGACGCTGGCGCCGTAGGGGTTGCCGCCCGACGCGAAGATGGCCTGGTCGGTGTAGCCGGGCGCGACGATGATCGACCCCCAGTGCATGGCGGTAACGTACAGCGTCTGGAGGGTGGTTTCCTGGCCGCCGTTGGGGTTCTGGGCGCTGGTCATGGCGCTGAAGGTCTTGTTGGCGAGTTTCCCGGTCGCCCACAGGCCGCCGAGCGTGTCGATGAACGCGCGCACCTGGCTGGCGGCGCCGCCGAAGCGGGTGGGGGTGCTGAACAGGTAGGCGTCGGCCCATTCGAGGTCGGCGGGGGTGGCGGTGGGGACGTCGGCGCTGCGTTCCTGCTGGGCTTTCCAGGCGTCCTGGGTGTCGATGACGGCCTGGGGCGCGGTCTCGGGGACTTTCAGGATGCGGACCTCGGCGCCGGCGGCGCGGGCGGCTTCGGCGGCGGCCTGGGCCATGGCGTGGTTGGTGCCGTAGGTGGAGTAGTAGACGATGGCCAGTTTGACGGGGGAGGGCGTGGTCATGTCCCCAGCATGCACCTGACCGGGCATTCACTCAATATTGAAAGATTTGGCATGCATTGAGCGAATTCTCATCTGGGAAAGGGGAAGGGCACCCGGCAGTGACGCTGTGCCGGGTGCCCCTCCCGCCAACGGTCAGACGCGGATGGTCACGCGCGCGCCGTCGTCCTCCAGATGTACCGTGTCAATGAAGCGCACCACGCGCGTCGCGTAGCCCATCACCAGCGTGTGGGTGCGCGCCCCGCCGCCGAAGCGCCGCACGCCGCTCAGCAGCTCGCCGTACGTGATGCCGGTCGCGCTGAACACCATCTGCCTGCCCGGCGCGAGGTCATTGGTCTTGTAGACCCTGTTCTCGTCGACGCCCATCGCCTTGAAGCGCTCGCGCATGGCGTCGTCCTCCGCGATGAAGCGGCCCTGGATCTCCGCGCCCAGGCACTTCATGGCCGCCGCCGACAGCACCCCCTCGGGCGCGCCGCCCGAGCCCATCAGCGCGTGCACGCCCGTGCCGCGCACGCCCACCTGCAGGCTGGCGACCACGTCCCCGTCCCCGATCAGTTTCACGCGCGCCCCGGCGGCCCGCACCCGGCGGATCAGGTCCGCGTGCCGCTCGCGGTCCAGGATGGTGATCATCAGGTCGTCCACGTCGCGCTCCAGGCTCTGCGCCAGGACGTTCAGGTTCGCCTCGACCGGCCAGTCCAGGTTCACCTTCCCGGCGGCGGGGGGCGGCACGACCAGCTTGTCCATGTAGCAGTCCGGCGCGTGCATCAGCCCGCCCCGCTCGGACAGGGCGATCACGGCCAGGCCGTTCGGCAGGCCCTTGGCGGTCACGCTGGTGCCCTCGACCGGATCCACAGCGATGTCCACCTCGTACTGCCCCTGCCCGACCTTCTCGCCGATGTACAGCATGGGGGCCTCATCCATCTCGCCCTCGCCGATCACGACCGTCCCGCGGATATCCAGGCTGTTCAGCAGTTCGCGCATGGCCTCGGTGCCCGCGCCGTCCACGGCGTTCTTGTCGCCCATGCCCATCCAGCGGCTGGCGGCCAGGGCGGCGCCCTCCGTCACGCGGGCGGTCTCTAGGACCAGGGCGTGCTCGAAGTGGTTGGTGTCCACGCGGCTCTCCGCGCCTTGCTTCCGCTTGACCGTCATGCCGTTAACGTAACACGGGGACGTGAAAAACCGTCTCCGGGAGCGGTTCCATGCGGTGATTGGTGTGTCACTCCCCGGGGGAATTTGGGTTGGCTCAGTCCGTGGGGCGGCTCAGCGCAGTACGCCCGCCCAGACCAGCAGCAGCCACAGCACCACTGGGATGGCCAGCGAGCCAACAATCAGCTTCAGCAGCCGCCACCAGTCGTTCAGGAACTCCTTCACGCCCTCAGCGTAGCAGCCGCCCGAGCGCGCGACCGGGTGCCCCTTCACGCTGTCTTGCCTCAGCCGGACCCGCCATCCACGCACTCCGTACACTGGCGGGTATGACCCTCAGCCCCCTGGCCGGTAAACGCGCGCCGCAGAGCCTGCTGACGAACATCCCCCGACTGGTCGCCCACTACTACGAGACCCGCCCCGACGTCCGCGATCCACTGCAACGCGTGGCCTTCGGGACCAGCGGGCACCGCGGGACCAGCCTGAACGGCACCTTCAACGAATCGCACATCCTGGCCGTCACGCAGGCCGTCGCCGAACACCGCGCCGCCGCTGGCATCACCGGGCCGCTGTTCATGGGCCTGGACACCCACGCGCTGTCCGAACCCGCCTGGATGACCGCCCTGCAGGTCCTGGTTGCCAACGGCGTGCAGGTGCGCGCGCAGGCCGGCTCGTTCACGCCCACGCCCCTGATCAGCCACGCGATCCTCGAACACAACCGCCCCGGGCGCGAAGGGACGCCCGACCACGACTGGGCCGACGGGATCGTCATCACGCCCAGCCACAACCCCCCGCAGGACGGCGGCTTCAAGTACAACCCCCCCTCCGGCGGCCCGGCCGATACCGACGTGACGGGCGCCGTACAGGCCCGCGCGAACGCCATCCTGGAGAACGAACTGCGCGACGTGAAGCGCGTCTCACTGGAGGACGCCCTGGCGGGCCTGACGGACTTCGACTTCATCACGCCCTACGTGTCGGGGCTGGGCACGGTCGTGAATCTGGACGCCATCCGCCAGAGCGGCGTGAGGATCGGCGTGGACCCGCTGGGCGGCAGCAGCCTGCCGGTGTGGCAGGCCATTCAGGCGCAGCACGGCCTGAACCTGGCGATCGTGAACGAGGACATCGACCCGCGCTTCGCGTTCATGAGCGTGGACCGCGACGGGAAGATCCGCATGGACTGCTCCAGCCCGTACGCCATGGCGGGCCTGCTGGCCCTGAAGGATGACTTCGACGTGGCCATCGGCAACGACCCGGACGCCGACCGGCACGGCATCGTGACCCGCGCGGGCCTGATGAACCCCAACCACTACCTCGCGGTGATGATCGAGTACCTGTTCAGCCACCGCCCGGGCTGGCGCGAAGGCGCCGCGATCGGCAAGACGCTGGTCAGCAGCGCCCTGATCGACCGGGTGGGCGCCGGGATCGGGCGGCGCGTCGTGGAGGTCCCGGTGGGCTTCAAGTACTTCGTGGAGGGACTGCTGGACGGCTCGTTCGGCTTCGGGGGAGAGGAGAGCGCCGGAGCGAGCTTCCTGAGACTGGACGGCACGTCCTGGAGCACCGACAAGGACGGCCTGATCCCCGGCCTGCTGGCCGCCGAGATGACCGCCGTGACCGGCAAGACGCCCAGCGAACGCTTCGCGGACCTCACCGCGCGCTACGGCGAGACCGCCTACGACCGCCAGGACGCTCCGGCAGACGCCGCGCAGAAGAAGATCCTTTCAAACCTCAGCCCCGAGCAGGTCAGCGCGACCACGCTGGGCGGCGACCCCATCACCGCGAAACTCACCCGCGCGCCCGGCAACGGCGCGGGCATCGGCGGGCTGAAGGTCACGACCGACCAGGCGTGGTTCGCCGCGCGGCCCAGCGGCACCGAGGACGTGTACAAGATCTACGCCGAGAGCTTCCGCGGCAAGGAACACCTGAAACAGGTCATGGACGAGGCGCGGGACGTGGTCAGCGCCGCCCTGAGCGGCCAGTAAAACCGGACGCTTCTGCGCGGCCACGCCCGCCTGAACGTCAGCTGCCGGGGCCTCGGTGGCCCGAAAACACCAGAGTGCTCCCTGTGCGGCCCTTCTGCCTGGGCCGCCACGCCTGGGCACTGGGCCACGCCGGAATCATTCCTGTGTGGTCCGGCTTGTTCTTGACCGGCTGCGGTCAACGACCAGTTCCAGGAGCCAGGGTGCCGTCAGTGGAGACGTTGTTTCCGGCACCCCCAGGCCCGCAGCACTGGGGCGACTCTGCATGAACTTCATCTGCTGTCATGAAGCTCATCCGGCCGATCGGAGGCTCTGGGCTGAGTGGCGGACCCGCCCTGACCGCGCCTGAGCGGGTTGCGATCGCGGGCGCTCTCATGAGTGCGAATGCGAAAAATTCCGCACCCTGCCGCACCAATCAGTAAGTTTTATGTGAGTTCATTTTTCCTATGTTTGGCTATCAAAGATCGGGTTCAGACCCGACCCGCAGCCCACAGGAGGAAGTTACATGGATCACGCTGAAATGCTCCACCACACCTGGGTGAGTTCGTACATCATCCTGTCGTTCATCATTGCCACCGTGGCGTCCTACATGTCCCTGGAACTCGCCGGACGCGCCGGACGCGTGTTCAGCAGCGCCGCGAACCGCTTCTGGCTGATCGCGCAGGCCCTGGTCCTCGGCTACGGCATCTGGGCCATGCACTTCGTCGGCATGATGGCCTTCCAGGTAAACGCCGCCACCAGCCTGAACTACCCGATCACCGTCCTCTCCGGCCTGGTCGCCGTGGCCTTCATGTACCCCGCGCTGCTGATCCTGCACGCCGGACCCTTCAACCTGCGCCGCCTGAGCATCGCGGGCGTGATCGCGGGCATCGGGATCGTCGCCATGCACTACAGCGGCATGGCCGCCTTCCGCCTGCCCGGCACGGCACTTCAGCTGAACATCCCGGCCCTGATCGGCTCGGTGCTGATCGCCGTGGGCGCCAGCATGGCCGCGCTGTTCCTGTTCCACCGCCTCACCAGCGACTGGGCCAAGCAGCAGACCCGCGCGCGGCTGAACCTCGTCAAGGTCGGCGCGGCCGCCGTGATGGGCGCCGCGATCACCGCCATGCACTACACCGGCATGGCCGCCTTCCGCTACAAGATCGTGGACGAGATGCAGGTCGGGATCGCCCAGCAGGGCATCGACACCACCCTGCTCGCCCTGGTGATCGGCGTCGTGACCTTCCTGCTGATGGGCCTGGCCCTGACCAGCATCCTGATGGACGCCGGCCGCGGCGGCGACCTGGAAGACGTCGACTTCGGCAGCGCCGCGGACTGAACTCACCTCCCGTATCCTCTGCACCCTGTGGCCTGCCGCGTCCCGCGGCGCGCCCGGAAAGGACAACACCCTCATGGCACGAATTCTGATTGTTGATGACTCCCCCGCCGACCTGAAGTTCATGGAAGCCGCCCTGAAAGCCACGCCCCACAGCGTCACCGCACTGAACGACCCCGCCCAGGTCGAGGCGGTCGCCGACCAGCTGCGCCCGGACCTGCTCCTCGTGGACGTCGTCATGCCCGGCCGCAACGGCTACGAGGTCGTGCGCGGCCTGCGCCGCCAGCCCGGCATGGACAACCTGAAAGTCGTGTTCGTGTCCAGCAAGGGCACCGAGACCGACGTGAAATGGGGCCTGCGTCAGGGCGCCGACGACTACATCGTCAAACCCTACACGCCCGAGCAGGTCCTGGGCGTCGTGAACCGGCTGATCGGCTGATGCCCGACGCGCTGCTCGTCCGCGTGCAGGACACCCGCCTGGCGCTGCCCCTCTCGGGCGAGCAGACCATCGCGGAAGTCGGCCCCATCGCCCCGCTGCCCCACGGTGAACCGCTGCTGCGCGGCCTGACCACCCTTCAGGGCCGCGCCGTGCCCCTGCTGGACCTCGCGCCGCTGCTGGGCCACCCCGCCGCCACCCCCGCCCTGATGGTCCTGACCAGCCTGGAGGGCGAACGTGTCGCCCTGCTCGTGGATGAGGTCTACGGCGTCAGCAGCGTCCCCACGCCCCCCCCCGGCACCAGCCTGCTGCTGGACGTGCCCGGCGGCCCCCTCCTGAACCCGACGGCCCTGATCCGCGATCTGCGCGACCACCTGAGCTGACCCGCCCCCCGCACCTCACCCCACGCCCCTTCCCCCGCTCCCGCCCGGAGGTCCACCCATGCAACTCCAGTTCCAGACTGCCCGCCTCAACCGCGCCAATCGCAAAACCAACGCCCAGCGAGTCGGGTGGCTGGGACAGCTGCGCGTGGGTCAGAAGCTCTCGCTGGCCGCGTTCGCGTTCGCCGTCCCGCTGACCGTGCTGGTCAGCACGCTGCTCGTCGAGCAGCAGAGCGCCATCACGAAAACCAAGTTGGAACTGTCCGGCATCGAGCAGTTCGGGCCGCTGCGTGACATCAACACCAACCTCGCGGGCTTCGTCTCCACCGCCCTGCGTGGGGACAGCGGCGGCGCCGCGAAGGCCGCGTCGGCCATGGACGGCGCTATCGACCGGCTCGAAGCGCAGGTGTCGCCCGAGTACCGCGAGCGCGTGCAGTCCCTGCGCCGCGACTGGAAGACCCTGCCCGACTCCATCGGCACGCAGCCGGACCTCGCGATCCTGCAGACGTACGCGCAGCTGCTCAGCACCTACCAGCGCGACCTGAGCGAGGATCTCCTGACCCAGTCGGGCCTGATGCTCGACCCGGTGCCCAACACCTTCCACACCATGGAAGCCACGCTGCGCATCCTGCCGCGCCTGTCCACCGGTCTGAACCTCGCGGCACTGACCACGGAAGCGGGCCGCCGCGAGCCCGGCGACGACAGCTCCTACCTCAGCGTGCTGCGGGACCTGAACGTCACCCTGCAAGACGCCCTGACCGCCTACAACGCCAGCGTGGACCGCGTGGTCCGCGCCGACCCCAAGGCCGGGGCCGCCCTGAGCGAGGCCGCCACGAAACTCAACGAGGCCGTCACGCCCGCCCTGGCCGACCTGGGCGCCGCCGTGGAAGGCGGCAGCCTGAACAGCGTGGACGTGCAGGGCATCCAGAACAGCGCGCTGCTCCAGGTGGGCGCCGCGTACAACTCCGGCGTGGAAACACTGACCCGCGACCTGCAGAGCCGCATGAGTGACACGGAACGCCAGCGTCTGCTGTCCCTGCTGGCGATCATCGCGGCGCTGGTGCTGGCCTTCACGCTGCTGATCCGCCTGTCGCGCGCCATCGTCAAGCCCCTGACCGAACTGACCCGCGCCAGCCGCGCCGTGTCCAGCGGCGACCTGAACGTGCAGGTGCCCGTGCAGACCCGCGACGAGCTGGGCTACATGGCGCATACCTTCAACAACGCCACCACGCAGCTGCGCGTCAACGAGGAGAAGAACCTCAACGAGCGCGAGGAAGCGGCCAAACTCCAGAACAACATCGGTTCGTTCCTGGACGTCACCATGGACATCGCCGGCGGCGACCTGACCCGCCGCGGCGTGGTCAGTGAGGACGTGCTGGGGAACGTCGTGGACTCCATCAACCTGATGGTCGACGAGCTGGGGCAGGTGCTGGGCGAGGTGCAGAAGGCGTCGGTGTCCGTGACGGACGCCAGCCGCGACATGCTGCGCACCACCGACCAGATCGTGCAGGGCGCCGACACCACCACCCAGGAAACCCGCCGCGTGGCCGCACAGGTGCGCGCCGTGACCGACGGCTTCCGCGACATGGCCGAGGCCGCGCAGCTCAGCGCCGAATCCGCACGCCAGGCGCTCGAAGCGTCCGAGCAGGGCCGCGAGGCCGTGCTGGGCACCCTGGACGGCATGCAGAACATCCGCCGCGAGGTGCAGGGCGTGGCCCGGCGCATCAAGACCCTCGGTGAACGCTCCCTGGAAATTCAGGAAATCGTGGACACCATCTCGCGCCTGTCCAGCCAGACCAACCTGCTGGCACTGAACGCCTCCATCGAGGCGGCCGGTGCAGGCGCCGCCGGCAGCCGCTTCGCGATCGTGGCAGACGAAGTGCGTAAACTCGCGGACTCCTCCGCGCAGGCCACCGCGCGCATCGCCAGCCTGATCCGCACGGTGCAGCTGGAAATCACCGAGGTGGTCGGCAGCGTGGAGGACAACACCCGCGAGGTGGAACAGGGCTACCGCGTCGCCGCCATCGCCGGGGAACGCATCGAGCAGCTGGGTAAGCTGGCCGCCGAGTCCGCGCAGTTCGCCGAGCGCATCAACGCCGCCACCACCGACCAGGTGCGCAGCGTCGAGCAGGTGAGTGAAGCCGTGCAGCAGATCGGTCAGGTGGCCGAGAACTCCAACGAGAGCGTCGAGCAGGGCCGCGCCGCCGCCCGCCGCCTGCAGCACCTCGCGCAGAACCTGCTGCAGAGCCTCTCGCGCTTCAAGCTCCCCACCAACTAAGGCACAAGGAGCTGATGTGACCTCCCTCACCCCCCCGGTCACCCTGGACCCGGAACTGACGGCCTCCTACCTGCAAGACGCCCGCAGCGTCGCCGCGGGACTGGAAGACGCCACCGTCGACCTGTGGGTACCCGCCGACCGCGCGCGTGCGCTGGACACCCTCTGGGTGCTCAGCCACCGCCTGCACGGCACCGCCGGCCTGTACGGCCACCCGCAGACCGCGGCGCTCGCTGCGCTGCTCGAACGCCTGATGGAAGGGCGCGTGCACCTGAACACCGACGAGGCCGTGCCCATCCTCACGGAGATCCTCGAGCGCGCCCACACCTGCTTCAGCAGCGCCCTGAACCGCATCGAGGAAGGCCAGAGCGAGGGGGACGTGGGCCTGCTGTTCGCGGAGATCGGCGGTCCCGCGCAGGTCACGGAACTGCTGCGCACCCAGCCCTTCCAGTTGCAGGCCCGCCAGGCCCGCACCGAGGAGCAGGAGGAGCCGCCCTTCGCGGTCGTGAACGCCGCCATCTGGGAGGACTTCGGCCCAGAGGCGGCCGAGCTGGCCGCCACGCTGCGCAGCGGCCTGCACGCCGACACCCCCGACCTGACCGCCCTGTTCCGCGCGGCGCACACCCTGAAAGGCAGCAGCGCCATGGTGGGTCTGGCGGACATGGCCGAAGTCGGCCACGCCATGGAGGACCTGCTGGGCGCCGCCCGCGAGGACGCCGTCACCCTGGACCGCGCGCTGCCCCTGATCGACGACGGCCTGAACGTCGTGGAACTCGTGCTGGCGCACGCCGAGGGCCAGGTCCGCGAGTCCCCGCAGGCCCGTATCCAGGGGTACCGCGCCGCCGTGAGCGCCCTGCTCAGCGGCCAGGCCCCCGCCGCACTGCTGCCCGTCACAGAGACAGCCGCGCCCATCCCCGAAGCGCGCCTGAGCGTCCGCGTGGACAGCGGCCGCCTGGACGGCATGCTGGACGACGTGGCCGGACTGGTCGCCGCGCGCGCCCGCCTGAACGGCCTGCTGCTGCGTCAGCAGCAGGTGGCCGCCAGCCTCGACGCCGCGCACGAACGCGTGCAGCGCACCGTGCGGGACTTCGAGGAACGCTACCTGAACCCCAACGTCACGCCCGGCGGGGCCAGCGCCGGCGTGCCCCTGGACCGCCTGCCCGGCCAGCCGGCCCGCGCCGCGGACCTGGGCCTGCAAGACCGCCTTGCGGACTTCGGCGCGCTGGAACTCGACACGTACGACGACCTGAACATCCTCGCGCGCGCCGTGACCGAGCTGAGCGCCGACCTCGTGGAGGTCCGCGCGCAGACCGCGCAGGCCATCACCGCGCTGGGTGACGAACTGACCGGCCTGGAAAAACTCACGCGCCAGCTGCGCGTGGAACTCAGCCGCGCCCGCCTCGTCCCGCTGGAACGCGTGACCGCCCCACTGCACCGCTGGGCGGGCCGCCGCACCGACCTGAAACTCACCGTGCACGGCGAGGACAGCCTGATCGACGCGCAGTACGCCGCGCCGCTCGGGCAGGCGCTGCTGCACCTGCTGACCAACGCCGCCGTGCACGGCGCCCAGAGCCCCGAGGACCGCGCCGCGCAGGGCAAACCCGCCCTGCTGCAGGTGGGCGTGGACGCCCGCGTGGCCGACGGGCACCTGCACGTCACCGTGCGCGACGACGGCCGCGGCCTGAACTACGACGCGCTGCGCCAGCGCGCCCTGCAATCCGGGCACGTCAGCGCCGGCGAACTGAGCGGCATGACCGACGCGCAGACCGCGCAGCTGGTGTTCCTGCCTGGCCTGAGCACCGCCGCGCAGGTCACGCAGGAAGCCGGGCGTGGGGTCGGCATGGACGCCGTGCGCGACACCATCACCCGCCTGGGCGGCCGCGTCAGCATCAGCAGCGTGCCCGGCCAGGGCACCGCCACCACCCTGCACGTGCCGGTCGCGCAGCAGATCGCGGACGTGCTCGTCCTGCGCGCCGGCGCGCAGCGCGTCGCGGTCCTGGCCAGCCAGGTGCAGGGCATGACCACCCTGGACGGCGACGCGCCGGACGGCAGCGTGGACCTCAGCCTCCTGTGGGGCGAGGCGCCCGCCCAGACCCGCTACGTGGCCCGCCTGTCCGTCCCCGAGGAAGACGGCGGCACCCTGCACCTGATCGTGGACGAATTCCAGAGCCTGGAAGAAATCGTGCTGCGCCCCGCCGGGAACCTCCTGACGTCCCTGGAGTACCTGAGCGGCATGACCACCCTGAACGACGAGCACGGGCAGGCCTACCCGGTCGCCGTGCTCGACCCCGCCGGGCTGCGCCGCGCCCGCCCCGCCCAGCGCGACACCCGTGTCACGGGCGCCGCCCAGAGCGCCGGGCGCATCCTGCTGGTCGACGACAGCCTCAGCGTGCGCCGCCACGTGGGCCGCAGCCTGGAACGCTTCGGGTACCAGGTCGCCACCGCCAGCGACGGCCAGGAAGCCCTGGAACGCCTGCTGGCCGGCGAGCAGGCCGACCTGCTCCTGAGCGACCTGGAAATGCCGCGCATGAACGGCTTCGAGCTGCTGCGCGCCGTGCGCTCCAGCCCCGCGCACACGCAGCTGCCCGTGGTCATCATGACCACCCGCGCCGGCGAGAAGCACCAGCAGCTCGCCATGGAACTCGGCGCGAACGACTACCTCGCCAAACCCGCCGAGGAGCGCCTGCTGCACCGCCGACTCGAGGCGCTGCTCGCCGCCGGAGCCCCGGCATGACCGCGGGCGACGGGGCCGCCTGCCTGGTGGTGTCCCCCCACCTGTCACGCGCCCTGTCGCACGCCGCCCTGATCGAAGCGGCCGGCTGGAGCGCCTCGACCGCCGCCGGAGGCCTGCACGCCCTCACGCAGATTGAACGCGAGAAACCCCGCCTGGTCACCATCGACCCCAGCCTGGAGGACCTGAGCCCCGCCGACCTGCACGAAATCCTGCGGGACGACCCGGCCACCGCCGAGACCATCGTCCTGATTCCCGGCGCGCAGCGCCCCAGCCGCTACGGCGGCCCCTTCGACGTGACCGTCCCGGCCGGCCTGACCGCCCCGGACGGCCTGGCCCTGGCCCTCCAGGCCCTGGGCGGCGCGGGCGCCCCCCGCTGGCACGACCCGGAAAGCGCCGCCCTGAGCGGCGAGCTGGGCAGCCTGCCCCTGACCGATATCCTGCTGTGCGCGCAGGAGTTGCAACTTTCGGGCCTGCTGCTCATCTACCATGGCGTGCAGCCCGCGCATCTGGTGCTGCGGCGCGGTGAGATCATCGACGCCGAATGCGGCGACCGGCCCGCCCCGCAGGCCATCACACACCTGCTCAGCAGCCGCGCCCCGGGCGACTTCCGGTTCCACCTCATGCCGCCCGACCCGCTGGGCGCCTACCCGCGCGGCGTGAACACGCCCACCTCGCGGCTGCTGATGGAAGCGGCCGTCCACGAGGATCACGCGCACGCCACCCCGAACCAATCCGCCCTGGAGGCCTCATGAACCCAGCTGACATCAACCCACCCATCACCGTTCTGGTCGTGGACGACTCCGTGAGCGTCCGCAAGGCCCTGGAACGCATCCTGGCCCCCCAGGGCTACCTGATCCGCATGGCCGACAGCGCCGAGAGCGCCCTGGACACCCTTGACCCGCTGCCCGACCTCGTGCTGGCCGACATTCTCATGCCCGGCATGAGCGGCCTGGAACTGGCGCGCATCCTGATGGACCGGCAGCTGAACGTGCCCGTCATGCTCATGAGCGGCATCGTGGACGAGGTCACCCAGCGCGACGCGCAGGCGGCCGGCGCGCGCGGCGTGCTGCGCAAACCCTTCACGCCCGCCGAACTGCTGCCCGCCATTGAACCGCAGGTGCACGCGGCGCTCGACGCCCGCGCCCAGCGCGACGGCACGGCGGCTCCCGCCAGCACGCCCGCCCCGGTCGCTGCTGAACCCACGCCGCCCGCCGCCCCCGCCCCGGACGCCCAGACCCTGGGCACCCCGGCCCCGCAGAGCGCCGCTCCGCACAGTGGCCCCCTGGCGGGCCTGCAGGCCGTTCAGGGTGTGGAGGGCGCCGTGCTGTACAGCGCCGACGGCGACCTCATGGATCACTTCGGTCCTGAACTGCCCGAGAGCTTCGCGATGTACGCCCGCTTCATGGTGACGGCCGCCGCCACCGCCAGCCACCACCTGAACCGCGGTGACCTGAGCGGCATTCTGCTCAGCTACGCCGGGCAGACCCTGCTGCTCAGCCCCCACCGTGACGGGCAGCTCGTGACGCAACTGCGCAGCGGGGACGCCGCTGGGGCCGTGCAGCGCTGGCAGACCGCCCAGCTGAACTGACGGCCACGGGACAGGGAGGCGCGCGGGGAGTCACCCGCCGCCTCCCTGTCCTGTGTGCAATGCGCGGGGGGCTGCCGCCACCGCACGGACCCCGGATGAGCAGCATCTGAGGCGCGCGTGGCGCCGCCCGCTGCGCCTCCGCCGGAACCGGGCGCCCCATGAATGGAGGGCGCATGAAGGAACTCCTATGCGCAGGCTCCGGAACACGCGGCCTACACTGCCCGCATGGACACCCGCCAGAGGACCGGCCAACTCAGGCGCCGCAACGCCCTGTGGCAGCAGCTGCGGACCCAGGCGCCCGGCACCCCCCACTTCGAGGCGACGCTGAATGACCTGAGCACCCTGACCGGCTGGGAGCGGCCCCGCATCCTGGCCGGCCTGGGCCACGCCAGCGCCGACGCGCAGGCCGTTCCCGGCGCGCAGGAGGACCATGAGCGCTGAGGTCGTCCCCTTCGACTGGGCGCGCATGTTCCTGGGCGACACGCCGCCCCTGTTCCTGCTGGAGATCGCGTTCCGGACCGCCGTGATCTTCGGGTGGCTGCTGCTGCTGCTGCGCTTCACCGGCAAGCGCGGCCTGGCGCAGCTGAGCCCGCTGGAGTTCGCCATTGTGATCGCGCTCGGGTCCGCCGCGGGCGACCCCATGTTCTACCCGGAGGTGCCGCTGCTGCACGCCATGCTGGTCCTGGCGCTCGTGGTGGGCCTGCAGTGGCTGATGGCGCGCCTCGTGATCCGCAGTGAGCACGTGGAGTCCTTCATGGAGGGCGTCCCGGTGGAACTCGTGCGGGACGGCGTGATGAGCCCCGGCGCGCTGGGCCGCGCCAACCTGAGCCGAGAGGACCTGTTCGAACGCCTGCGCGCCCAGGGCGTCCGGCAGCTGGGCGAGGTGCAGCGCGCGTACTTCGAGCAGGACGGTAACCTCACCGTCTTCACGCACGCCAGCAGCGCCCCGCCCGGCCTGCCCGTCGTGCCCCCCTGGGACCTGGAGCCGCCCCCGACCGTGCCGGCCGGCACGGTCACGGCGGGTCCCCTCGCGTGCCTGGAGTGCGGCGCCACCCACGAGTGCCGCCCGCAGCCTTCCCCGGCGCACCTGTGCGCCTGCGGCAGTGAGCGATTCACGGTCGCCACCACCGATCCCCTAGCCGCGCCGGGCGACGCCACCCATGACGGCGGGGGCCGCGGCGCTCAGGACGCCCACAACTGAGCAGGCCCCTCACCCTAGGGCGGGAACTGCTCCAACGTACACCGCTGTACGCGTGGGAATCAGCCCTCGGTGGAGGCGCCGGGACGGGTCGTCCACACGGGCTCGGGTTCGATGGCCTCGGCGGGCGCCTTGCCGGGCTCCAGACCGCTGCTGCTCGCCGTCTGGAGCGGCGTAACCGCCATGCCCGGCGCGCACTCGATCTGGCACGACAGCCGCGCCTGACCCAGCAGGCCCTTTTCCTGCAACTTGTCGAACTCGGCGGCCGTCATGGCGTCCGGCTCGCCCTCCTGGAAACTCACGCGGCAGGTGGTGCACCGCGCCACGCCCCCGCAGCGGTGCAGGACGTCCACGCCGCCGCGCTCCAGCGCCAGCACCAGCCGCTCCCCGGCCCGCGCCTGAATCTCACCGAAGCCCTGCACCTGCACCGTCACCGCTTCACCTTGGGTCATGCGCCCCAGCATGCCACGCCGGGGACGCTCAGCGGGGCAGCAGCCGCCAGCCCGGCACGTCCAGCAGGCCGCGCGGCGTGAGCTTCAGCGCGGGAATGACCGTCAGGCCCAGGAACGCCAGGGTCGTCACCGGGTACGGCAGGACGCAGCCGTGCGCGCGGCACGCCGCCGTCACCTGGCCCAGCGCCGCTGCGGCCTGCGCGGGGGGCAGGTCGGTCATCAGGCCCGCGAACGGCAGGGGCAGCTGCGCGCGGACCTCGCCGCCCGCGACCAGCACGAGCCCGCCCCCCAGCCGCTCCAAGGCCCGCCCCGCCGCGCGGACGTCCTCGTCCGTGCCGCCCAGAAAGGCCGCGTGGTGCGCGTCGTGCAGCACGCTGATGCCCAGCGTCGCGCCGCGCAGGCCCGTGCCGGACGTCCAGCACGCCGACCACTGCCCCTGCCCGTAGCGGTCGGCCACGACCAGCCGCGCGTCCCCGCTGCCGGGCTCGCCGGCCCCCGTCGTGATCTGATCCGGGTGGACCTGCATGACGGGCCAGTGCGCGGGCACCTCAAAGGTCGCGTCCGCCCAGCCCGCGCCTAGGTTGACGCCCCCACCCGGCAGGGGCGGCGTGTGCGTGCCCGCGCGGGCCTCGGCGCCACCCACGAAGGTCTCCAGCACCTCGAACCCCTGTAGGTCGCGCAGCAGCACGAAGTCCGCATGGTACCCGGGGGCGATCAGACCCACGTCGTGCAGCCCCCAGTACTCCGCCGGATTGCAGGTCACCAGCGCCACTGCGTCCGCCGGATGCAGGCCGCCCGCCACGCACATCCGCAGAAGGCGGTCCAGGTGGCCCAGATCCAGCAGCTCGTCCACGCTCACGTCGTCACTGACGAGCATCGCGCGGCGCGGCCGGTCACGCAGTACGGGCAGCAGCGCCTCCAGGTTGCGGGCCGCGGAGCCCTCGCGCACCATCAACCACAGGCCCGCCCGCAGGCGCTCGCGGGCCTCCTCGGGCGTCGTCGCCTCATGATCCGAGTGCAGGCCAGCCGCCGCGTACCCCATCAGGTCCCGGCCCTGCACGCCCGACGCGTGCCCGTCCAGCCGCAACCCCGACGCGCGCCCCGCCTCCAGCACCGCCCACACGCCCTCGTCGCCGCCCAGCACGCCGGGGTAGTTCATCATCTCCGCCAGGCCCAGCACGCCCGGCACGCGCAGCATCCGCGCGGTCTGCGCGGCGTCCACGCACGCCCCGCCCCGCTCGAACTCGCTGGCCGGCACGCACGACGGCGCGGACGCCCACACGCGCAGCCCCGAGCTGCGGCCCGCAGCCAGCATCCACTTCAGGCCCCCGGCGCCCAGCACGTTCACCAGCTCGTGCGGCTCCGCGACCACGCCCGTCGTGCCGCGCGGCAGCACCGCGCCCGCGAAACCCGCCGGGGTCAGCAGGCTCGACTCGATGTGCACGTGCGCGTCCATGAACCCCGGCGCCATGACTGCTCCGCGCGCCTCGATCACCCGGGCTGCCCGGAAGCCGCTGCCCAGCGCGGCCACGCGGCCGTCCGCGACCAGCACGTCCGCCTCGAACACCTCGCGCGTGGCGGGCTGCACCACCCGCGCGCCCCGCACGAGCAGGTCACCGCTCTCCTCACCGCGCGCCACGCGCACCAGACGCCGCCGATCCCATCCTTCCCCGGTTCCAACCATGACGCAGTGTAGAGAAGCCGCGCGGGGCCGCCTAGCCCAGCGGCTACGGCGCGCTCTTGAACCCGTGCAGCAGCGACCCGCGTTCCTCCAGCGCCCGCTCGAACAGCGCCTGCTGGAACGCCCGGGCGTCATTCACCCCGGACGCCGCCTGCACGCGCGCCTTGTCCGGCTTGGCAATAGGCGACAGCGTCCCGAACCGCCGCGCGCGGAACATGCCCGGATGCTCCTCGAACACCACCGTCACGCCGTCCGGCAGGTTCCGCACGTGCGCCGCGAACGCCTGCTCCTGCACCAGTTCCGCGTGCGCCGTGCTGCCGCCCAGCTCGGTCAGCAGCCGGTCAATCAACGTGAACACGCCCGCCGCGTACGCGTCCACCTCCGCGCGCGTCGGCAGCGCGCCGCGGTGAATCACCCGGTTGCGGAACTCGGTCCCAAGGCCCTTCGGCGTCAGGAAATCCGGTTCGCGACCCTCGCGCAGCAGATACGCCAGCGCGAACATGCCCAGCTGCCGCTCGGACTGGCTGGACACGTGCCGCCAGGTGCCCTCCAGCGCGGTCAGCGCCTCCTCAAAAGACCCCTCACGCCCCGCGGCGTGCTCCAGCGCGAACGCCCGCACGTAGAACTCAAAGAAACGCTCCAGCGCCGCAGCGAAACTCGCCACCGCCTCGCGCGCGTACCCGTCCATCAGGGCGCGGGTGCCCAGATCGAACAGCACCTCGAATTTCTGCTTGCGCACCAGCACGCAGTACCGCGCGCCGCAGCGGGCGCAGCGCAGGTCATGCACGCTGCTGTCCGCGAACTCCGCGCGGTTCACGTGCGCGCACTGCGGACAGGTCGTCGGGAAGTCCATACCCCGAGCATAGAGCGCCGCCAGGCCGGGCGCCGGTCGGCCAGCCCGGCGCAGCGTCACGCCACTGGGCAGCGTCACACCTCAGGTGGACGCCGGATCAGCGGTAGATCGTGACGGCCAGCAACAGCTTCACCAGCACCAGCGCCCAGACGGTCCACAGCCAGGGCCGCTCCTCGTCCGGCAGTCCGCCCCCGCCTGCCGCCCGCACCGCCCGCTGTCGCGCCTGCCAGATCAGCGCCCCGGCGACGGTGCACAGCAGCGCGTCCAGCAGATCCACCCGCCACCCCTCCTGCCCGCCGCGCAGGTCCGTGCCGGGCACAGGACCGAAGCGCGTGACCTGCCCCACCCACAGGCTCAGAACGAACCCGGACAGGATCAGCAGCGCGGGCCACAGCAGGGCCTGACGAAACGGTGTGAGGCGGGCTGGGAAGCTCACCCGCTCAGCCTACCGGCCCATGCCGCTCCCCACACACTTATCTGCCCCTCGCCGCAGCGGCCAGCGCCTCCTGCCGCTGTTGCGCAGAAGCGTTGAGGGTCACGTGCAGGACCCCTGACGGTTACTTTCAGCTGCGGTCAGGGCACGTTGCGAGCCCGGACATTCAGGGCGTACGCCTGCGTCAGGGGCAGCGTGGTCACGCGCCCACCCGCCTGCTGCCGGAACTGCACGCGGAGCGTCACCGACCTCGTGGCCGCGTTCCAGCTGAACGGCGCCTCGCCACCCGGCAGCTGGTCCGAAGGGGTCAGGTCATCCGACACGAGGAACGGCTGGAAGCCGCGGACGGCACCCAGGCCCGCCAGGTCCCGCAGGGCGGCGCAGCCCGGGCCGCTGGCCGTCTCGAAGGTTTCGCCCGCGGCGGGCACGCAGTTCACGGGGCTGGTAGCGCTGTCGCCGCTGCGGTACTCGCGCAGCACCTGCACGTGCTCCTCTGCCCACGCGTCTGTCGCCTTGTCCAGCGTGACCTTCGAGCGGGGCTCCAAGCGGTACACGAACAGCACGTACCTCGTGACGGTGCCCGCTGTATTCGCGTCTGGCAGGACGGCCGCCAGGCAGGGCTGCTCGGCCGAGCAGCTGTTCCCGCTGCTCCCATTGACCGTCAGGCCGCCCGTGGCGACCCGCACGCGCAGGGCGCCGCGCACGCGGTCCCCCAGGTACCCGGTCAGGTCGTTCAGTTCACTCAGGCCGCGCCCGGTGGCGTTCGCGCGCGTGGTCAGGTTCAGGGTGCTGGTCTGCCAGCTGGTGATCAGGACCAGCACGGTGCCCATGATGCCCAGCGCGAGCAGGATCTCGATCAGGGTCAGGCCGGCCTCGTTCGCCCGGCGCTTCACGAGGCGGGCCGCCCGAAGTCCAGTGTGAACGTGAAGGTGGGCTGCCCGCTGCCCGAGCAGCTCAGCGTGACGCGCCGCAGCAGCGGTCCGCCCGCCGGGGTGGTCCACGCGGCCACCGGGTTCGACTGAGACGGCGTGCAGGTCAGGCCGCCCAGCAGGCCGGTGTCCGGCGCGGCCGGCAGGGTCCCCGCGTCGAACGCGGCCTGCACGCTGTACGCCGTCCGGACGGATTCCATGTAGGCCTTGGCCGCCACCGTGACCTCCTGATCGGTCTGGTTGCTGCGGTTGACCTTGAACAGCGTGGGCAGGAGGCCCAGCACCGCCACGGACAGCCCCGTGAAGATCGCCAGGGCCACCAGAACCTCCATCAGGGTCAGGCCCGCCTCGCTGCCCATGCGCCTCACTTCACGATCACCTTCCCGAAGACGCCCGTGACCCGCACGGGCCGCTGAATGCTGGGGTCCGCCGCCCAGAACACCGTGAACTGCGCCGCGGCCGCGTCGGTGGAGCCGTAGGGCGCGCGGAAGCTCAGGCTGTTGACGCCGCTGTCCAGGCTGGCCTGCACCCCGGCAGGCAGCGGCAGGACGCGGGTGGTGGGCGTGCCGGCGCAGGCGTTGTCCGGGTACGCGCGGACCGTCAGGGACGGACTGGCGCTGCTGGCCGTGAGCTGCACCTCCTGACAGGCGTTCAGGCGTTTGGCGCCGGTGCGGGCGGCGTTCACCGCCTGCGTGAACACCTGGGTGCCCTCCAGGACGGCGCTGCTGGCCCGCCAGCGCAGGTAACTGCTGACGCCCAGCGCGGCCAGGATCCCGATGATGGCCAGGACGACCAGCAGCTCGGCCAGGGTGAACCCTGAGCCCTTCACCGCTGCCTCCAGGAGCCTGCGGTGTCGGTCAGGCGGGCGCCGCCACGCGCATTCAAAAGCCGACGGCGCAGCTGGACGGCATTGAAGTTCACGGTGAGATTCCCGGTCAGGTCGGTGGTCTGATCGTCGGTCGTGAGGCCCTCGATGGGTCCGCCCCGCACGGCCACGGCGCCGTTCACCGTGAGGTTTCCGTTGAACTTGCCGCCCTGGTTGCCCCGGAAGTAGATGAATCCGTCGAAGGTGGTGCGCCCGTTCACGTTCGAGTTGATGTCCCCGTCGACGATCAGCACGCCGCTGGAGTCGCTGTTCTTCAGCGCGGCGTCGAAGTCCTGCGCGCGGATGCGGCGCACGGCGTTCACCATGGGTGGGAAATTCCCGGATGAGTCGGGCCGGGTCAGGGGGACCAGGGCGTCGAGGTCCGCGTCGTTCAGGCCCAGCAGTTGCCGCGTGAAGAACGGGTCGGCGCTGTTCGTACTCAGCAGCGGATCCCGGGCGCCCTCGCACTGCACGGCCTGACCGGCCAGCGCGGCGCAGTCGTTCTGGCCGTCCATCTGAAAGCTGTCCAGGGCCCGGCTGGTGCCCTTGACCTGAATGCTGCTGCCGCTGCGCATGGCGCTCACGTCCCGCGTGACCTCGGTGCCTTCGGGGATGCGGGCGGGCTGGCCGGCCACCCAGTCCAGCGTCACCTGATCCGGCGCGCCGCTGCCAGGGCCGCCCACGCCGGTCACCCGGGCGGCGTACCCGGCGACCGTGACGGTCTCGCCCACCGTGAAGTCCCCGGCGTTCGAGACGCGCTGCGGCATGGGGTCCGTGACGCTGAGGCTCGTCTGCGCGGCGGCGTTCAGGAGCAGCTCGACCCCCGTGCCGGCCGGGGCGGACAGCGCGGACGTGAGGGCGGCGGGCACGCTGGTCAGCTGCACCTGCGCGCCGCTGATGCCGGTCACGCGGAACCGGGGCCCGTCGCTGCCGGGTGGGATCTGCACGTAATCTCCACTTCTCAGGCCGCTGGCGTCCGCGACGGTGACCGTCACCTGCTGCGTGCCGACGCTGGCATTCAGACCCGCTCCGGTCAGCGTGGTAAGCACGCCGCGCCCGGACTGCCCGGAGATCTGCGCGCTGCCGTTCGCGTTGACGGGCGGCAGGGACGTCAGGGCCGCGCGCACCCGCAGGCCAGCGGGCAGGTAGACCGGGGTCAGCTGGAAGTCGTGCAGCACCACTTTCACGGCGCTGCTGGCGCTTCCGCGGGATTCCACGGTGAAGCGGTCCCCGCCCACCGGCGTGAAGCTGAGGGTGCTGGGAAACAGGGCCGATTCCGCGTCCGTGCTCAGGCTGTCCAGCCAGCGCCCCAGGTCGGCGGGCGTGCTGCCGGTATAGGGGGCGCTGATCAGCCGCTGGTTGACGCGGACCATGACGGTGTTCAGGCCGCTCTCGGCGGCGAGGAGGGCCTGGTACGCGCGGCGTTCGTCCGCGCCGCCGCCGCGTGAGCCCGTGACCAGGGTGGCGCTGGTCATGACGATGATCATCAGGACGATGCCGGTGAACAGCAGCGTGATGACCAGGGCCACGCCCCCCTCGTGTTCGGGGTGGGCTGATCGGCTGGGCGGGTGCATGACGGCAAGGTACGGTGACCCGCACGTGAAAAATGCCACACATGAGGCAGCGCACCCGAACGGGGTGTGCTGCAGGTCAGTTCGGGTGCCTCAGCGGGGCGTGATCAGGTACACGAGGCCGCCCGAGTGACCCAGCCACAGCCGCTCGAACGCGGCGCGCGGGTACGCGCGGCGCACGCCCGCGTCGGTGGGCGCGGCCGGGTCGTTCAGCACCGGGTTGCCCTGCGCGTCGAAGCCGGTCAGGACCATCAGGTGCCCGCTGGAACTGGGAATCGCGGCGCCCGGCAGCTCCCCGGCCTTCCAGCCCAGGCTGACCGCCAGGGGCGTGCCCTGCGCGGTGAAGGTCTCAGCGGCGGCCAGGCTGGGCAGGCGCAGCACCACCGCCCGCAGGCCGCGCGCGCCCGCGTACGCGGCATTGAAGGCCCAGTTGCCCGTGCCGTCGTACTCGCGGTCGAACGTGCCGCGCGCGGCGTCGGGCACCGTGACGTTCAGGCCGTGATGCGCCAGGATCATGGACACGCTGGTGGGACTGCACCAGACCTCCCCGCCGTTCGGGTAGAGCATCTGCGAGCGCATGGGCACCTTGACCTCCCGGCCCCACGCGGCGCGGTTGCCGGGCGCACCCAGCGCCTCACTGCGCCGCGCGCGGTCCGCGGTGTTGAACGCCACGAGGCGCACGCCGGTGCCCGCGCCGCGCAGCGTCACGCGGTACTGGAAGGCGCTGGCCTTGGCCGTCAGGCGCAGCGTGTCGGTCAGCACCTGCCCGGCGGCGTCCTTCTGCCCGTCCAGGCTGGCGCGGTCCCCGCTGTCACTCCAGGTGCCGAAACTGAACCAGCGGGTCCAGCCGCCGGCGCCCTGGGCGCGGACTTCCACGCTGACACTGCCCCGCACGGGCGTCACGGCGTTCCACGAGGGGATCAGCTCGTCGAAGGCGGGCACGCGCAGCGGCGCAGACGTCCACGTGCCGCTCGTCGCGCCGGGCGCGAGGCTCAGCCCCGCCGCGCCGGCCGTCACGCCGCGCCCCTCGCCGCCGGCCCAGTCGCCGGGCTGCTCGTGAATGGTGGTGGTCGTGTTGGGGTACGTCATGGTGAGGGCCTCCGCGTCCGGCATGAGCAGGGACGCTGAAAGAACAAGGGCAGACAGCAGGGAGCCGCGATTCATGTGTGCCCCGGATGATGCCGCGCGCCCAGGGGCGTGTGGTGAGTGGCCGCCCCGGCGTCGGGGGGGACCGAGGTGCAGGCCGGACCGGCGGCCCCGTGAGTCTGAGGCGTCCCGGTCCGGGCTGGTTGAGTCGGTCATGGTCGCCGGTGACCGGTGGGTGGGGTGCGGGTCACGCAGGGGCGCACCGGGTGAGTCCAGCGGCCGCCACTTCGCAGCGCTGGGCGCCGTGCGCGCGTCCGGCTCGCGGCGCTTCGGCACAGTTTGATCTGCGTCTGTTGTGCATGATGTGTAAGATACTCATATGAGTAGAGAAGGATACATCCGTGAGCTTCGTGCTGTGATCGGCCCACGCCCCGTCAATCTGATCGGTGTCGCAGCACTGATCACCGACCCGTACGGGCGCGTGCTGCTCGCCCGGCGCGTCACGTCCGGACGCTGGGGCCTCATCGCGGACCTGTGCGAACTGGGTGAGGCGCTGGACGTCACCCTGCGCCGCGAGGTGCACGAGGAGAGTGCCCTCACCGTCACGGACGCGCACCTGATCGACCTGCTGTGCCCCGACCGGCTCAGCGAGGTCCCCAACGGCGACCAGTTCTACAGCTACACCGCCGCGTACCGCGTCACGGCCTGGCACGGCACCCCGCAGCCCGACGGGCACGAACTGGCCGAACTGCGCTTCTGGGCCCCAGCCGAACTCTCCGGGCTGCCCCTGACCCGCCTGGGCCGCGCCGCGCTGGCGTGGCAGGTGTGAGCTACGTCCGCGACCTGAGGGCCCGCACCGGCCCGATGCCCCTGATCCTCACGGGGGCGTGCGGCCTGCTCCTGCGGGGTGAGGGGGTGCTGCTGCAGCGCCGCCGCGACACCGGCGGCTGGGGGACCCCAGGCGGCCTGTGCGAGCCGGGCGAGTCGCTGGAGGAAACCCTGAGCCGCGAGGTGCACGAGGAGACCGGCCTGACCGTGCGGGAGGCGCAGCTGCTGAAGGTGATCAGCGGCGCCGGGACCTTCGTGCGCCTGCCGAACGGCGACGAGTTCTATCAGGTGTCGGCCGTGTACGTCGTGCGCCGCTGGGAGGGCGCGCCCCGCCCGGACGGGACCGAGGGCACTGAACTGCGCTTCTGGCCGCTGGCGGCCCTGCCCGCTGCGCTGGGTCCGGTGGACCGCGCCGCGCTGACCCAGCTGCGCGGGCGGCCCTAGCCAGGCCGGGTGAAGGTCAGGCGCAGGGCGCTCAGCTGGAATCCGGCGCGGCGGATGTTGCGTTCACTGTCACTGCCGGGCGTGGCGAACACGCTGGCCAGCGCAGCGCCCTGACCGCGCGCCGCGTGCAGCCGGGCGGCAAGCAGCGCCGTCTGCACGCCCCGCCCCCGCCACTGGGGCCGGGTGGACGTGCCGAACAGGGCGGCGACGTTTCCCTGCACATTCAGGGCTGCCGTTCCGGCGTGCTGGCCGTCCACGTGAGCGGTGAAGCGCTGCGTGCCGGGTAACCCGGCCACCACGCGCATGATGGGCTCGCTTCCCGGGCCGAAGCCCTGCCCGGACAGGGCGGCCCAGGTGGCTGGGTCGGTCTCCGCCGTGACCTCCAGCGCGGGCGTGCTGGGCAGGTCCCGCAGGTCGCGCGTGTAGGCGTGCAGGGTGTATGAGAGAACGTAGCCCCGCGCGGTCAGCAGAGGCAGCGCCGCGTTCACGAAAGGGGAGAGGACGTGCAGGGTGATGGGCGCGGCGTGCTGGGCGCTGAACGCCTCGAACGCGCTGAGGTCCGCCTCGGTGGGCGTGGCGTGGCCGTCGTGCCAGGCGCTGTTCAGCGCGAGGTCCGGCCCGTGGTACGCGGCGACCAGTGGGCCGAACTCCGCGCGGACGCCGCCGCGCCCGTGGGCGGACGCTTCGGCCTGCGCCAGCTGCCGGATGAGTTCGTTCATGAGGGCCAGCCTAGCGCGGCGGGGGGGCGCGCTGGGGGAACGTTAGGCCGCCCTTGACCTTGTGACGCACGGCTCCGTTGCCGTTAGGGCGCGGGTGAACGATGAGGCATGATCGCATTCCACCCCCAGCTGTTCGTCCGCATCGTGGAACTCGACGGTCCACGCGCGCCTATGCCCAGACCGCTGGCCAGCGGCTTCACCGAGCACCGCGCGTACCGGGTGCTGGGCGTGTACAACCCCTCGGAAAGTTCGGACGCGTACTTCATCCTGCCGAACGACCGGGATGAGATGTGGTTCATCTGCCAGCGTCACCTTCGCTTCGCCGGGCTGCACGACACGTCCGCCCACCACCTTGACCTGACGGACGTGCACGCCAGCGCCGCCGACTGAGGGGCCCGTGCCGTCCCTGATCCGGCCGGCCGCGCTGCTCACCGGGGTGGTCCTGGCGTACACCGCGTACCTCCAGTCGCCCCGGCACCCGCTGCGCCCCACCGACCTGCCCGACGGGGTGGGCCCGGTCACTCACCGCCGCTACTGGCTGCGCGTGCAGCGACCCGACCGCTCGCCCGAGGCGCTGACCGCCCTGACCTTGCAGGCCCTGCCGACGCTCGCGCCGAAACTCACGGCGTGGTTCCAGGGTCTGGACGCGCCGCTGCCCGCGCAGGGGGGCCCGCCGCTGCGGCGCGGGTCGCGCCTGAAGATCCTGATGGGCTTCACCCGCCGCGCGCGCGTGGTGGTGGACGAGGTGGGCGCCCGTCACTTCTGCCTGCGGACCCTGCACCTGCACGCCGACGCGGGGACCGTCACCTTCCGCGCCGTGCCGGAGCGCGCCGCCCTGCGCCTGGAGGTGGAATCCGTGGTCCGCGCGGCGTCCTGGCCGGACCGGATCGCGTACCTGCTGGCCGCTCACGCGCTGCAACGCCTGAACTGGCGGGCGGTGCTGCTCGGCGCGGCCCGGCTGTCCGGCGGGCAGATCGTGGACGGCGGAGATTGCACAGAGGAGGCCGCGTACCGGGGCGTGCACGCCCGCTAGGCTGTGCGGCATGACTGCCGCGTCCCTCGTTCCGTCCCGAGCGTTCGTGTCCCTGGTCGGCGCCGGACCCGGGGACGCTGGCCTGCTGACCCTGCGGGGCCGCGAGGCGCTTGAGCAGGCCGACGTGGTGCTGTTCGACTACCTCGCCAATCCGGACCTGCTGCGCTTCGCTCCGCAGGCCGAGACGGTCTACGTGGGTAAGAAGGGGTTCTCGGCGTACATCCGGCAGGGGCAGATCAACGACCTGATGGTGCGCCGGGCGCTGGAGGACGGCGGGCGGCACGTGGTGCGCCTGAAGGGCGGGGACGTGTTCGTGTTCGGCCGGGGCGGCGAGGAAGCCGAGGCGTGCGTGCAGGCCGGAATTCCCTTTGAGGTGGTGCCCGGCGTCAGCAGCGCCCTGGCCGTCCCCGCCTACGCGGGCATTCCGGTCACGCACCGTGACCTCGCGCAGTCGTTTGCGGTGCTGACCGGGAACACGCGGGGCGGCAGCGCCCACTACGGGCGGCTGTCCGGCGTGGACACCTTGGTGCTGCTGATGGGCGTGCGGAACCTGGATCAGATTGCCGCCGAGCTGATCGGTGCAGGCCGCGCGCCAGACACGCCCGCCGCGACCATCCAGTGGGGCACGACCCCGCAGCAGCGGGTGGTGACGGGCACCCTGGCCACCATTGCCAGCGAGGTACGCGCCGCAGGCCTGGAAGCCCCGGCGGTGACGGTGGTGGGCGAGGTGGTGCGCCTGCACGGGCCGCTACGCTGGTTCGAGGAGGCCCACGGGGCGCGCGGTCCGCTGGCCGGGCAGACGGTCGCCGTGACCCGCACCCGCGTGGGCGCCAGCGACCTGTCCGAGCGGCTGCGGGCCCGCGGCGCGAGCGTGCTGGAGGTCCCCCTGATCCGCTTCGCGCCGGCCTCGCAGCCGGAGGCCCTGCACGCGCGTCTGCGCGACCTGAGTGGCGTGGCGTGGCTACTGCTGACCAGCAACCAAGCGGTCGCGGCGCTGCTGGAACACCTGGACGCGCTGGGTCTGGACACCCGGCACCTGGCGGGCACGCGGCTTGCAGCGGTGGGGCCCAGCACCGCCCGGTCACTCGCGGAGCGCGGCCTGCGCGCAGACTTCGTGCCCAGTGTGTCGGGGGCCCGGCACCTGGGCGCGCAGATTCCCGCCACGCCGGACGGCGGCACGCTGCTGCACCTCACCTCGCAGCTGGCAGAGGATCACCTGGAACGCGCCCTGACCGCGCGCGGCCTGCCGTACGAACGGGCGGAACTATACCGCACCGAACCTGCCCAGCCGGACGACCTGAGCATGGACCGCCTGCGCGGCGCGGCGGTGGTGACCTTGGCGTCCGGAAGTGCGGCGCGGCACCTGGCGGCGCTGGCCGGCACCGACTTCCGCGTGGCGGCCATGGGCGAGCAGACGGCCGACGCGGCCCGCGAGGCGGGTTTCACGCGCGTGACCGTGGCCCGCGTTCCCACCCTGGACGCCCTGGCCGACGCGGCCGAGGACGCCCTGAGGGCCGGGGTGGGCGGCTAGCGGCTGGCCCCTCACCGGGCGTCCCGCGCCCGGTGACGCTTTCGCACTGGAATCCCGTCCCAGTCGTCTTTCTTACCGATCGGTCGGGGACGGCTGCCCCGTGCGCGGCGCGCTATGCTGCGCCACGTGAGTTTCCTCCCAGCTTTCCTTGATCTTCGCGGCGTGCGCGCCGTCGTGATCGGCGGAGGAACCGTGGCCCTGCGCCGCGCGCGCACCCTGCTGGACGCCGGGGCGCAGGTGCAGGTCATCGCCCCACAGCAGCACCCGGACTTCGCGGCGCTGCCCGTGACCGCCCTGAGCCGCCATTACCGGCGCGGCGACCTGAGCGGCGCGGCCCTCGTCATTGCGGCCACCGGCTCAGCCGACGTGAACGCGGCCGTCGTGCGCGACGCCCAGGCGCAGGGCTCTCTGGTCAACGACGCCGCCGACGCCACACGCGGCAACTGGCGTTTCCCCGCGCAGGCCGAGCGGGCGGGCGTGCAGGTGGCCGTCACCAGCGGGCGCGAACTGCCCCTCCTGGCCCAGGCGCTCGCGGAACGCATCACGGCCCTCCTGCCCGACGAGGAGAGCCTGGACGGCTGGACCGCCCGCCGCGAACTGGCCATCACCCAGCCGGATACCCAGCGGGCCGCCAGCCTCGACGCCCTGCGCGCCGACATCCGCCGCGCCGTGGGGCTCGCATGACCCTCGCATGCCCCACCGCGCACGCCCTGCTGACCCGCACGGGCGCCCACATCCCGCGCGCCCTGGATTTCGTGGTCGTCGGCCTGAACCACCAGACCGCACCGGTCGAGATCCGCGAGCGCGCTGCCGTCCGCGCCGGTCACGAGGGCGCCCTGCTCTCGCACCTGTGCGGGTACGCGCAGGAAGTCATGCTGCTCGCCACCTGCAACCGCACCGAGGTGTACATGGCGGGCGTCAGCGGCGACCCCCTCGCGACCTTCGAGGGCGCCTGGAACGAACAGCTGCGCGACCACCTGTACATCCACACCGGCGAGGCCGCCGTCACGCACCTGTACCGCGTGGCTGCGGGCCTGGACAGCCTCGTGATCGGGGAGACGCAGATCCAGGGGCAGGTCAAACGCGCCTGGATGGACGCCCGCGAACGCGGCCTGACCGGCACCACCCTGAACAAGGTCGCGCAGGGCGCCCTGGCCGCCGGCAAGCGCGTGCGCTTCGAGACCGGCATGAGCGACAAGATCGTCAGCGTCTCCAGCGCCGCCGTGGACCTCGCGCACTCCGCGCTGGGCAGCCTCGCGGGCCGCACCGCCCTGATCATCGGCGCGGGCGAGACCGCCGAACTGACCCTCACGCACCTGCGCGCCGCCGGGGTTGAGGACGTCATCGTCGTGAACCGCACCGTGGAACGCGCCCGGCAGCTCGCCGAGAAACTCGGCGGACGACCCTGCGCCGCCGACTACCTGGAAGAGGTCCTGCCCGAAGCGGACGTGCTGATCGCCTCCAGCGGCGCGCCCCACTACGTCCTGGGCGCAGACGGCGTGAATGCCGCGCTGCGCCAGCGCCCGGGCCGCCCCATGTTCCTGATCGACATCAGCGTGCCGCGCATCCTGAACCCCGACATTGCGGGTGTACCCGGCGCGCACCTGCACAACCTCGACGACCTGACCGGCATCGTCGCCCGCAACATGCAGAGCCGCCGCGCCGCGCTGCCGCACGCGGGCGCCATCGTCCGGGACGCCGCCGCGGACCTGAGCCGCTGGCACCTGACCCGGCAGGCCCGGCAGCGCGAACTGGCCCTCGCCAGCGACTGACCGCCCACCGCGCCCGTGTCACCCGGCTCCCACATGGCCCGCGCCGCATCCCGTACCCTGGTCGGCATGTGGACCCGGATTCCCTCCAGCAGCCTGCGCGTGACCGGCGCGGACCGTGTGGACTTCGTGCACGGTCAGATGACGAACAACCTCCGCGCGGCCCCCACGCCGGGCCTGGTGCCCTGCGCGTTCCTGAACGTACGCGGCCAGATCGAGCAGTTCGCCCGCGCTTACAAACGCGACCAGGACGTGTACCTGCACCTAGACGCCGGACAGGCGCAGTCCCTGGCCGCGCGGCTGCGGCGCTACATCATCTTCGATCAGGTGGAGGTGCACGACGTCAGCGACGAGCTGCGGACCGTGCACCTCTGGCCCGGCGCGGCCCTGCCCGGCTGGCAGGCGGACGGCGGGGACGCGCAGACCTTCGAGCTGGCTGGAAGCACCGTCCTGGCGGGCCGCGTGAACCGCACCGGCGCCGCGGGCGTGGACCTGCACTACCTCGCCCGGCACGAGGCCGCGGTCCTGGCCACCCTGCCGGGCGCCGAGGTGCCCCTGACTGAACTGGACGCCGCGCGCGTGCAGGGCGGCATTCCGGACATCACGCGCGACGCCCTGACCGGCACCCTCCCACAGGAAGTCGGCCTGGACCTGAGCGGCCCCCTGCCAGCCATCAGCTACCGCAAGGGCTGCTACGTGGGCCAGGAAATCATGGCCCGCCTCGAAGCACGCGGCAACGCCCGCTACCACCTCGCGCGCCTGAACGGCCCCGGCCGCTGGGAGGCGGGCGCCGAGATCACCGCAGACGGCAAGGTGGTCGGGCAGGCGGGCCTGCACGCCGGGCCAGGCAGCGTCGCCCGCATTCGCAAGGAACTGCCGGACGGCGCGGCCGTGCAGGTGGCCGGACAGCCCGCCACGGTGGCCCTGATCCGCACGCATGCTTGACACCCTGACCCGCGACCTGCGCGCCGGCACCCGCACCGCACTCCTGCGAGCCGCCCGGCGCGCGTACCTGCTGGCCCTGGGCGCCCTGGCAGTCCCCGCCGTGCTGATCGGGACCGTCCTGCTCCTCTCGCCCGCCCAGCCGGACCGCGCGGCCGCCGTGATCCTCTGGGCCGTGGCCGTGGCGCTGGGCCTGGGCGCGTTCGTGCTGGCCCGCCGCGCCGCCCACCGCGCGGATCTCAGCGCCCCGCAGGCTGCGCTGACCGGCGCCATCCAGGCCAGCAGCGCGCCCGGCGTGCCCCTGCTGCTGGCCTGCGCCTTCGCGGGCACCCCCCTGCTGGGCCTGAGCCTGCTCATCACCGGCGCGCTGCTGCACCTGCTGGTGTGGCGTCAGCTGCCCGGCTGGGTGCGCGAACCCTGAAAGCCGCTCCTGGTGGCAGGCGGCTGGTCACCTGTCCGCGCCTGTGGGATGACACTTGACGACCGCCGGGAGATCTGCACTGTGGGCAGGCTGAGCCTGTCTGGCCTCGCTGCGCACCAGTGCCCCCTCAGGACCCATGAGAAAACCCCCGCTCAGAGGCGGGGGTTCCGGTGTCGTTGGCTCAGCGGGACTTGGGGTCCAGCGCGTCGCGCAGACCGTCACCGAACAGGTTGAACGCCAGGCTGAACAGCACGATGAACACGGCCGGGTACACCAGCACGTACCAGTACTCGGGTTTCAGCCACGCGCGCGCGGCGTCCACCAGCTGCCCCCACTCGGAGAAGCCCGGCTCAAAGCCCAGGCCCAGGAAGGACAGGCCCGCGACGCTCAGGGGCACGGTCGCCAGGTCCAGCACGGCGATGGTGAACACGGCGGCGATGCTGTTGGGTACCACGTGCTTCATGATCAGGCGGAAGTCGCGGGCGCCCAGGCTGCGGGCGGCGTCCACGTACTCCAGCTGGCGGGTGCGCAGCACCTCACCGCGGATCAGGCGGGCGTAGCCGGCCCAGCCGGTCACGCAGAAGGCTACGATGATCGGCACGGTGGGATCGTAGTCCCCGCCGCCACTCTGGAAGCGGGCGCGCAGGATCGTCAGGATCACGACCGTCAGGATCAGGGGGGGCAGGGAGAACAGCACGTCAATGAACCGCTGGATCAGGTTGTCGATCCAGCCGCCGTAGTAACCGCTGATCGCGCCGATGATCACGCCCAGCCCCAGCGTGATGGCCACGATGATGAACGCCATTTTCAGCGCGGTGCGGGTCCCCCACACCAGGCCGTAGAAGATGTTGTAGCCGTTCACGGTGCCGAAGGGGGCCTGCGCGTCGGGTTTGGTGGGCTGCTGCTGGAAGCTCAGGCGCTCGGTGCGGTAGCAGCTTTCAGGTGGCGCGAACACGGCGGACCAGAAGGCCGCGCGGGCCGGGTTGTAGACCTCGTTGGCCTCTGTGATGTTCAGGTCGCGCAGGCAGTTGCCGCTGGGTTTGGCGATCAGCGGCGCGAACAGGGCGACCATGCCGAACAGCAGCGTGATGATCAGGCCGGTGATGGCCAGCGGGTTGCGGCGCAGTTTGCGCGTGGCGGGACTGGTCCAGAATTCCTGGAAGCGGGTGCGGTCCCGCCTGGGGGCGGCAGCAACGGTCATGCGGTCCTCCGGAAGGTGGGGGCGGGGCGCATCAGTCGAACCTCACGCGCGGGTCGATGACCCCGTACAGGATGTCCACGATGGTGCTGACGACCACCACGATCACGGCCGTGAGCATGGCGAAGCCCAGCACGGCCGCCAGGTCCACGCCCAGCGCGGCTTGCACGACCCACTGGCCCACGCCGGGGAACGCGAAGATCGTCTCGGTGATCAGCGAGCCGCCCAGCAGACCGATGATCAGGAAGCCGCCCAGCGTGACGATGCTCAGCAGGGCGTTGCGGCGGGCATGCTTGCGGTTCACGACATTCGGCGCGAGGCCCTTGGCGCGGGCCGTACGCACGTAATCGCTGGTCAGCGCCTCGAGCATGTTGTTGCGCATCACCTTGATGATGTTCGCGCTGAGCACGATCATCAGGGTCAGGGCGGGTAGGATCATGTGCTGCAGGGCGTCCCAGGCGACGTCCCAGCGGCCGTTGAGGGCCGCGTCGACCGTGAGCAGGCCGGTGTAGGTCTTGATGTCACCCAGCGCGAAGGTATTCACGATGTTCAGCTGCCCTGAACCCGGGAGCCAGCCCAGGTACGCGTAGAACACCGCCAGCAGCAGGATGCCAACCACGAAGCTGGGCAGCGAGTACCCCAGCACGACCAAGACGCGCAGCACCTGGTCAATGAACTTGTCCTTGTGCAGGGCGCTCAGGGTGCCCAGCCAGACGCTCAGCAGCAGGATCGGGATGGCCGTGACGATCGTCAGCTCAATGGTGCGCGGCAGGCGCTCCTTGATGGTCACGACCACGTCCTGGTTGCTGGCCTTCGAGTAGCCCAGGTCACCCTTGAGGGTGCTGCTGAGCCAGCGGCCATACTGGACAGGGAAGGGGTCGCGCAGGCCGCGCTGTTCGATGATCTGTTCCAGGCGCGCGGCCTGCTGTTCGCTGCGGATGTACGGCGCGGCGCGCTGCTCGGGGGTGAGCAGCTGGGTCAGGCCGACGATCATCAGGGAGAGAACGAGCATCACCACAGGAATCTGGATGAGCCGTTTCACGATGAAATTGAGCATGAATGCCTCGGGGTGGGAAACTTCCGGCGGAGTCCGGTGGGACTGCGACCGGGAAACGAAGGGAGAAGAACGAACGTTGGTTTGGTGGTAGCGCCTGAGCTGTAGTCCGCTCTCTAGACTAGTTCATCAGGCGGGCACAACGCAAAGGCTGGGCTCTGCGTGTCCCGGCTGTATGAACCTGTCAGCACGTGCTGGACTGGATTGACCGCTTCCCGCATCAGTAGAGAGGAGCAGCCCACTGCTGGGACTGCTCCTCTCTGTTTTGCCGTGTGGGCGGCGAGGATGATTTACTTCTTGCCCAGTTCCTTCCAGAAGGTACCGGTGATGAAGGAGATCATGGGGTTGTAGTTGCTGGCGCTGACGCCCGTCAGGGTGTCGCGGGCAAAGTTGTAGTTCACGGGCGCGGGGATCAGGATGTACGGCGCCTGCTCGTAGGCCTTCTTGCCGACCAGGCTGTACAGGCGGTTACGCTCGGCGGTGTTGACCGTGTTGCGCGCCTGATCGAGCCACTTGTCGACCTGGCTGTCCTTCCAGGCGCTGCGGGGGAAGTAGTACCCGTTGCTGCTGTAGAAGGTGTACATGAAGTTGTCCGGGTCAGCGTAGTCGGGGGCCCAGGCCAGGATGGTCATGGCTTCCTTGCCGTCCTTGGAGTCCTTGAGCATCTCGCTCCACTGCTTGGCCTGGATGTTGATCTTGAACTTGGGGTTCAGGGATTCAACGTTGCGCTTGAGGATTTCCATGGCGGTCTGGGCGCCCACGCTGCCCGCGCGGTAGTTGCTGGTCAGGGTGAAGCCGTTCTTCCAGAGCTGGCCGCCGTAGGCGCGCTTGAAGAAGGCCTCGGCCTTGGCCTTGTCGAAGGTGTAGGTGTTGATCTTGCCGTCGTAGCCTGGGAAGAGGTCGGGGAGCAGCATGGTGCGCTGTTTGCCCTTGCCCTTCTGCACGTCCTGGATGTACTGCTCGTAGTTGAAGGCGTAGCTGAAGGCGCGGCGCACGTTGGCGTCCTTGAAGAAGGTCGCGGGGATGCCCTTGCCGTCCAGCTTGCCGCTGCCCAGCAGGGCGGTGTTCTTGATGTTCTCGTTCATGAAGAACGCGCTGGCGGTGGTGTTGGGCAGGTTGTCGACCCAGTTCACGCCGCTCTTGCCCTTGATCTGCTCTTCGTCCACGGCGCGGCCGCCGCCGTCGATCAGGTCGGCGTCGCCGCGCAGGAAGGCCTGCTGGCGGGCCGCGAGTTCGCTGACCTTCTGGAAGATGACGTTCTTGATGGCGGGCTTCTTACCCCAGTAGCCGTCGAAGGCGGTGGCCAGGACGGTATTGGCGTCCTTGCGGACCAGCTTGTAGGCGCCGGTGCCGCTGGGCGCCTGGGACAGCTTGCTGTTGCTCAGGTCCTTGCCGATCCAGTCCTTCCAGGTGGCTTCCTTGCCGTTCCATTCGCCGATGCTGGCGGCGTACTTGCTGTCCACGACGCTCTGGCCCACGAAGGCCAGTTTTGCCAGGAAGGCGGGGTCAACGCCGGGCAGCGTGAAGACCAGCTGGCCGGCGTTGTTGCACTCGACGGCCTTGTCGATGCGGGCCCAGGTGATGGTTTTGTCGTCTGCGGCGTTGGCGCCGGCGCCCAGGAGGCTCTCGGCGAGGAACCAGTTGCCGGACTCGGCGCTGTTGGTGACCAGGTTGCGCTCGAAGGTGTACTCGGCGTCAGCGCAGGTGAAGGCGTTGCCGCTGTGGAACTTCACGCCCTTACGCAGGTCGAAGGTGTAGGTCTTGCCGCCGTTGCTGATGGCCCACTTGGTGGCCAGCAGGGGCTCGAGCTTGGTGAGGCTGGAGCCGCTGTACGTCAGGAGGGTCTCGTAGATGTTTTCAACGACGGCGCCGGAGGCGGTGTCGTAGGTGACGCCGGGGTCCATGGTGGGGATGTCGGAGGACGACTGGTAGACCAGGGTGTCCTTGGGCGCGGCCGCGAGGGCAGTCGTCAGGGTCAGCAGGGTGGCGAGAGCAGCAACTTTTTTCATTGATCCTCCAGATGGGTACTTTGACAGCATGTGCAAGGTCGCCTATCTGGGCGTCTTGCAGGGTCTGTCTAGGGGTTGATCGGCGGCATCATAGCGCACGTCTGACAGGGGAGATGTGACTTTCGTCCGGATGGTTGGGCCGGGCATCAGGAATACGCCGTGGACGTGCTGAGAAATTCCCCCTGTCTATATTTATGCATTCGGGCGGGCTTGCTGGCGCAGGTGCAGTGCGCGCCTCATGTGCCGCCTGTTGAGTACGGTGTGTAGCGCCGGGCACGTGGCATACTGCGCCGCGTGAAGAAGCGCATCCTGCTGCTGGCTGGCGGCCAGTCCGGTGAACACGAGGTCAGCCTGATGAGTGCCCGCAGCGTCCTGAACGCCCTGCCCCGCGATCAGTTCGACGTGACGCCCGTGGTGATCAGCAAGCAGGGCCGCTGGCTGCCCCCCACTGAAACGCAGCGCGCCCTGGAGTCCGGTGAGGCGCCCTCAGGGGGCGATCTGGTCCTGCACCGCGCCGCGAGCGCCGAGGGCTACGACGCCGTGTTCCCCCTGCTGCACGGCCCGATGGGTGAGGACGGCACCGTGCAGGGCCTGCTGACCCTGGCCGGGATTCCCTTCGTGGGCAGCGGCGTGCTGGGCTCGGCCGTGAGCATGGACAAGGTCATGACCAAGCAGGTGCTCGCCTCTGCAGGGATCCCGCAGGTGGCGTGGCAGCTGGCCGTGCGCCGCGAGTGGCAGCAGCAGCCCGACAGCGTGCGGGACCGGGCCGCCGGTCTGGAGTACCCGCTGTTCGTGAAGCCCGCGAACCTGGGGTCCAGCGTGGGCATCAGCAAGGTGGCGCGCGCCGAGGACCTGGACGCCGCCCTGAACCTGGCATTCCGCCTGGACCGCCGCGTGATCCTGGAGGCCATGACCGCCCACAAGCCCCGCGAGGTTGAGGTGGGCATTCTGGGCAACGACGCGCCGATCGCCAGTCCGGTTGGCGAACTGCAGTTCGCCGCGGATTTCTACGACTACGAGACCAAGTACACCGAGGGCCGCGCGACCATGCACATTCCCGCGCCGCTGCCCGCAGACGTGGCCGAGCAGGTCCGCACCCTGGCGCTGCGGGCCTTCCGCGCCCTGGACTGCGCCGGGCTGGCCCGCGTGGACTTCTTCTACCTGGAGGAGACCGGCGAACTCCTGCTGAACGAGGTGAACACTATGCCGGGGTTCACGACGACCAGCATGTACCCCAAGCTGTTCGAGGCCGCCGGGCTGAGTTACAGCGCCCTGGTCACCCGGCTCGTTGAGCTGGCCCTGGAAGACCGCTGAACGCTGCCCGATGGAAAGAGCAATGGGCCTGAATCGGGGGTCGCGTCACGAGCAGTGATGAGCAGCTGCGGTATTCCGTGCGCGCGCTCATCTCTGTTCGGCCTGGGCGTCCTGAGGCGGTCCACTGGATTGACCGCTTGATGTGAGCGGCGTCTCTTGAATGGCTGGCCTGCCGTTCCCAGGGTGGGCTGAACGCCCCTGACAGCCTGTGAATCCCTATCTGTATACTCGGGTATATGCCGGATGTGCCTCTTGACGCCATTGCACCCGGGCAGACCGCGCACGTCGTGGCCCTCGACCCCGCCCACCCGCTGCGCCGCCGCCTGATGGAACTGGGCTTCGTGCGCGGCGCCCCCATCACCGTGATCCGCCGCGCGCCCCTGGGTGACCCGGTGGAACTCCGGATCGGCGCGACCCTGCTGGCGCTGCGGGCCGCCGACCTGCACCTGATCCGGGTGCGCCTGTGACCGCCGCCCCCAGCCCCGCCACGCTGATTCCCGACGAGGTCGCCTGCGCCGACACCCTGGCCCGCCTGAAAGCAGCCCGCGAACCGCGGGTGGTGGTCGTCGGGAACCCCAACGTCGGGAAGACCACCCTGATCAACGCGCTGGCGGGCACCAACCTGAAGGTCGGCAACTGGAGTGGCGTCACAGTCGAGAAGCGCGAGGCGCACCTGAACCACGAAGGGCGGCGCGTGTACCTCCTGGACCTGCCCGGCGCGTACTCACTGAGCCCGCACACCCCGGAGGAACTCGTCACGCGCACCGCGCTGCTTGATGAAGCACCGGATGTCGTCCTGAACGTACTGGACGCGGGGAATCTGGAACGCAACCTCTACCTGACGCTCCAGCTGATGGATTACCGCCTGCCGGTCGCCGTGGCCCTGAACCTAGTGGATGAAGCGCGGGAGAAGGGCGTGCAGGTCGACTCGCGCGCGCTGTCGCGCCTATTGGGGGTGCCGGTCGTGGAGACCATCGCCAGCCGCGCCCAGGGAACGGCCGGTCTGCTGGACAGCGCCCTGGGCCACGCCACGCTGGGCATCGGCGTGCGCTACCCCGAGGCCATAGAACTGGCCGTGGAGGCCCTGACCGCCCGCATGGTCGGCGTGGAGACCCTGCCGCCCCACGCGCACCGCTACCTGGCCCTGACCCTGCTGGAAGGTGACCCCAGCGTGCGCGGCCGCCTGAACGCCACCGGGCACGCCGCCCTCGTGCAGGCCGCTGACGCGCAGCTGGGCGCCCTGGCTGCCCAGGGCCTCGATCCGCTGATCGAGATTGCCGAGGCCCGCTACGCGCTGGCCGGGGACATCGCCCGCGCCGCCGCCCCGCAGGCCCAGGCGCGGCGCACCGTCACCGAACGCCTCGACGCGCTGGCGCTGCATCCCTGGCTGGGCATCCCGCTGTTCCTGGCGCTGGTGCTGCTGGTGTTCCGCCTGACCTTCACGGTTGCCGCGCCCTTCGTGGACCTGATCGGCGGTCCCCTTCAGGACACCCTGACCGGCTGGGCCAGCGCGGCGCTCGCGTGGTTTCCACTGGCCCGAGACCTCGTGACCGGCGCGATCATTCCCGGCGTGGGCACCGTCCTGAGCTTCCTACCCACCCTGCTCGTCCTGTACCTCGCCATGAGCTTCCTTGAAGACAGCGGCTACATGGCCCGCGCGGCGTTCCTGATGGACCGCGCCATGCGCAGCGTCGGCCTGGACGGCCGCGCGTTCATCCCCCTGATCCTGGGTTTCGGCTGCAACGTGCCCGCCGTGTACGCCACCCGCACCCTGGAACGCCGCAGCGACCGCCTGCTGGTCAGCATGATCCTGCCGTTCATGAGCTGCTCGGCGCGGCTGCCGGTGTACGTGGTGTTCGCCGCCGCGCTGTTCCCCCGGCAGGCCAGCCTGCTCGTGTGGGCCATGTACACCCTGGGCATGTTGGTGGCCCTGGCCTTCGCGTTCGTGCTGCGCCGCACCAGCTACCCTGCCGAGGGCAGCGGCGTGCTGCTGGAACTTCCCCCGTACCGCTTCCCCACCGCCCGGGTGCTGTGGAAGCACGCGTGGCGCCGTACCGCCAGCTTCGCCAAACGGGCGCGTACCACCGTGCTCGCCACCGTCGCGGGCGTGTGGCTGCTGCTCGCCATCCCCGCCGTCAGCGGCGCGCAGTTTGCCACGGTCGCCCCGCAGGACAGCCTGTTCGGGCGCGTCAGTCAGGCCATCTCGCCGATCTTCGCGCCGCTGGGCTTCGGCACGTGGGAGGCGACCGGCGCGCTCGTGCCCGGCTTCATCGCCAAGGAGGTCGTGGTCGGGACCCTCGGGCAGATCTACCTGGGCGAACAGGCCGCCCGCCCCACCCCCCTCGGCCTCGTGGACGGGATCGCGCAGGCGGGCAGGGCCACCTGGGACGCCGTGGTCAGCAGCGTCAGCGCCATCCCCACCATCCTCGCCCTGCCCAGCCTGAACGCCGACGCCACGCAGGCCCTGAACACCCCGCTGGCCACCGCGCTGTCCCGCGCCTTCACGCCCGCCAGCGGCCTGAGCTACCTGGTGTTCGTGCTGCTCTACACCCCATGCATTGCCACGGTGGGCGCCCTGGCGCAGGAACACGGGCGGAGATTTGCGTGGACGACCGTCGCGTACCAGCTCGCCACCGCCTGGATCGCCGCGTTCCTCGTGTACCAGATCGCCCGGGCCGTCCTGTGACCACTGCGCGCCCCCCCGCCAGCCCGCTGGGCGCGCTGCTGCACGCCATCGGCATCCAGCCGCGCACCCCGGATGAACTCGCCCGCGCGCTGGGCAGCACCCCGGACGCCCTGAGCGGCATGCTGCGCACCCTCCGCTCTGGCGGGTACGTGCAGGACGCCACTCCGCAACAGGACGGCTGCGCCTGCGGCCCCTGCGCCCTGAAAAGCATGTGCCGCAACGCCGACGGCACCGAACCGGTCCTGCACCTCCTGCGTCTCACGCCGCGCGGCGAGACGTACCTGAAACGCCTCGGCTGATCCCTTAAGCAACTCCACTGCAAAGCCTAAAGGTCGGATCAGACGTCCAGCACGCGTCCCTTCCTACAATGACGGCATCAACAGCGGACGGCACTCGCGGGCGCATCCCCCGGCACCTCCTCTGAATTCACGCAGCGTCAAAGGGGCAGGATATGGACTGGAAGAATCTTCCCGGCAGTGGTGGGAACGTTGAAGATCGTCGCGGCGCAGGGGGGTTGCCCGGTGGCGGCATCGCTGTAGGTGGCGTGGGGGGACTGATCATCGCCCTGATCGCCATGTTCTTCGGGATCAATCCTGGCGATATTCTCGGGGGCGGGAATAACACCCAGACGCAGCAGTCACAGCAAAACCCGTCCACGCAGACGACCCAGAACGACGAGTCCTATCAGTTCGTCAAGAACATCCTGTCCAGCACCAACCTGGTGTGGGGCAACATCTTCAAGCAGGCGAACCGCACCTATACCGATCCGAGTTTGGTCCTGTACACGCGGGGTACTCAATCCAGCTGTGGTCAGGCCAACAGCGCGGTAGGACCCTTCTACTGCCCCGCCGATCAGAAGATCTACCTCGATACCAGTTTCTTCTCGCAGATGGACCGTCAACTGGGAGGCGGCGGCGACTTCGCCTACGCCTACGTGATCGCCCACGAGGTCGGGCACCACGTGCAGGACGAACTGGGCATCAGCGATCAGGTCGAACGTAAGCAGCGCAGCGCCCGCACCGAGGCCGAAGCGAACAGCTACAGCGTGCGCCTGGAACTTCAGGCTGACTGCTTCGCCGGCGTGTGGGGCAACAAGACCCAGCAGGACGCGAAGATCACCGAGGCGGACGTGCAGGAAGCCGTGAACACCGCGCAGGCCATTGGCGACGACAACCTCCAGAAGCAGGGCCAGGGGTACGTCACGCCGGATTCCTTCACGCACGGCAGCGCCGCCCAGCGCGTCAAGTGGTTCATGACGGGCTTCAAGAGCGGCAACCCGAACGGCTGCGACACGTTCAACGTGAATTACAACCAGCTGTAAATGCATCCACTGCTGGCGTCCCAGTGAAGCCTGGGACGCCGCAGTCCTGTTCATGGGTGCGGGCGTGACCGGGCTCACCACGCCCGCTGCCCCCATGCGCTTTTCTGAGGGCATGACGGACTGGGAGGTGGCGGGCGTGCCCGTGCAGGTGAAGCGCAGTGGGCGGCGCCGCACGGTGGCCGTGCAGGTCACACCGGGCGCCGTGACCGTGTTCGCGCCCACCCGCGTGCCCCTGCGGCAGCTGCGCGACATTCTGGACGCCCGGCGCGAGTGGGTGGCCGGCCACCTGGCGACCTACGCGGCCCGGCCGCCCGCGAGGCCGGCGCCGTTCCACGGTCAGCGCGTCCCCTTCCTGAATGAGGAACTGACCCTGCATCTGGATGAGGGCCGCTCGCGGCCCGAACGCACTGGCGCGGCCCTGCACCTGCCGGCCGGAACTGCGGAGGCCGCACTGACCAGCTGGACGCGGCGGGCCTGCGCGGCCCCCTACCGTGACCTGGTGGGGACTGCGGCTGAGCAACTGGAGGCCGAAGGCCGACTGACCGCCGTGCACGTGAGTGATACGCGCACGCGCTGGGGGAGCTGCACGGCGGACGGCGTGATCCGCCTGCACTGGAAGCTCAGCCGCGCGCCCGCAGCCGTCCTGCACTACGTGGCGGTGCACGAGGCGGCGCACCTGCTGGAACTGAACCACTCCTCCCGCTACTGGGCGCACGTCTCGCGGGTCGTGCCTGACTGGCCCGCCCACCGTGCGTGGCTCAGGCAGCACGGCCATACCCTGTAAGCGCCAATAGGAGAGGGCCAGCGCGTGCCGGGAAAATTCCGGGTGCGCGCTGGCCCTGGTGCGGACGCTCGTTACATGGCGGGCATAGGTTCAGGCATGCCCGGCGTGTCTGGGTTCGGGGTGGGATGCGGTTCGGGCATGCCGGGCGTATCTGGATTCACCGGGGGGTCCATGACGGGGCCGGTATCACCGGAGCCGGGCATCTGCTCGGGCATGGGGGTGGGCACGTCGGTGGGTTCGGTGGCCGGGGCGGGCGGACGGTCATAGGGTCCAGTCATGAGGCACCTCCAGAGGGGGAATGACCGTCAGTCTGGCGCCCGCAGATGCACGCGGGCCCTGAGGGACATGAACCCGGCTTCATGCCGGCCCCCAGACGGGCAGGGTCCGGCGCGGGGCCGCCGGACCACTCAGGCACAGGGGCGCGTCAGGAGGCGCACAGGCGCCGCTGCGCGAGGCGCATCCGGGCCTGCACCATCCCGCGGCGCACGTCCCCGGCGGGCAGGCGCTCCCCCAGCGCCTCAATAAGTTCCAGATCATCCGGGAAGCGCGCCACCAGCGTCCACAGGGGCTCCAGTTCCCCGCTGAGCAGCGCCGCCTGCCGCACGCTCTCGTGCAGGTACTCGCGGTACTCGGTCACGGCGGGCGCGTCCGACAGGGGCAGCAGTTCACCCCGGTACAGCTGCGCCGCCTCGCGGATGCGGCCCTCCATCAGCAGGTCCTGCACGTGCAGGAAATCCGCGCCGACGACCGGCACCAGCCGGTACGGTTTGCTGCTCAGACCGATCAGTTTCGACAGGCGGTGCACCTCGACCGCCTGGTTCTGCGTGTCGCTCCACTCGCCGTACAGCGCGGCGGACAGCTGCCCGCCCGTCACGCCGTTCGGATTCGTGGCCAGAATGACCAGGATCTCGCAGAAGCGGCGCCGGAGCTTCAGGGTCTGACCGTCCAGCGTGGCCTGCTCGGCCCCCAGGAAGGTCAGATACAGCCCGGGCGTCGCCAGGGGGGCGGGGGCAGCGGTCAGGGGGGCAGGCGGCGGAGTGATCAGGGTGGTCATGCGGGCACCTCCAGGGCGTGCGGCAGGCGGCGGGGCCAGTGACGGGCGGCGTGCAGGGCCAGCAGCGCGGCGCTCAGGGCCAGGGTGGGCAGGGCGTGCGCGGGGTTCAGGGTGTCCAGCACCCCCAGGTGATTGAACGGCCCGAGGTACCACGCGAGGAACAGCAGGCTTTCGCTGGCGGCGTCAGTGACGCGCAGGTCCCGCAGGGTCAGCAGCAGCGCTACCGTGAGGAGCGCCGTGATGACCAGCGCGCCACTCAGGTCCGGATGGGCGGGCAGCAGGGCCAGCAGCGCCCCACTGGCAGGCAGCACGAGCACCGCGAACGCCGCCGCGCCGCGCCGCAGCGGCAGGGTCGCGCCCCGCACGGTCGTGCCCAGCAGCGCCTCGGTGCCACTGGCGCGCTCCTGGAACACCACGCGCGCCGCCACGGGCACCCCCACGATCAGCAGCAGCGGCAGCAGCGGCCCGCCGGGGTTCGCGGCCGCGCCGACGCCCGCCACGCCCAGGGCCAGCGCGGCCAGGGGCAGCCAGCGCGGCGCGCCCAGCAGCGCGGCCCGCACGTCCAGCAGCGCCAGGCGCAGCCCGGACCCCGCCGGCATCGGCCAGGGGCGTATGGGCCGCGCCGTGCGCGGGGAGGGTGAACGCCGCGGCGCCCCCCGCCGGAGATCGAACAGCGCGGCCACGAGCACCAGCGCCACGGCCAGCGCCACGGGCAGCGTCCGCCCCGCCACGTCGGCCGGCGTCCAGGTCAGGCCCGTCCACGCCTGCGGGGTCAGCGGCGCGGTGCGGGCCTGGACACCCACGTTCACGCCGCTCTCGGCCAGCACGAACGGTGCCGCCACCCGCCCCGTCAGGGCCAGGGTCGCCTGCCGCAGCGGCTCGCGCACGCCCAGCAGGTCCGGCACAGGTGCGGGCGTGCCCAGCGTGACGCCCACCAGCGCCGTCCAGAGCAGCACGCCCGCCACGCCCCGGCCCAGGCGCGCGCGGGGTATCACGGCGTCCAGCAGCGTACCCAGCGCTGCCACCAGGGCCAGCACTGGGAAGGTGATCAGCACGCCCGGCAGCAGCAGCGCCCCCAGGTCCGGCGCGCCGGTCGCCTCGCCGCGCGCCAGAACCACCGCCACGCTGCCCAGCAGCACCACGCCCCACAGCGCCCACAGCAGCAGCGTGTCCGCCAGCGTCCGCGCGCCCAGCAGCGCCACGCGCGACGCGGGACTGGTGGCCAGCAGCGCCCAGCTGCCATTCGCCGCGTCCCGCTGCGGCGCGCGCCCCACCAGGAACAGGCCCGCCAGACTAAATGCCAGCGCGCCCAGCACCCCGGTTACCAGTCCCACCCACGCCCACGAGTACGCGCCCCGCTGCCCGTTCACGCTGAGCGTCAGGTAGGCCGCGTCCCGCGCGGGCAGGTACAGCGCCGTGACGACCACCATGGCCAGCAGCAGCAGCGGCAGGCCACCCTGGCGCAGCCGCAGCCGAGCCTCCAGTGTCAGGAAGCGCCGCAGCCCCCGACCACCCACCTCAGGCACGGGACACCCCCGCCGCCGTGAGCACCAGCGGCGACCGCACCGGACGGCGCGCGGCACGCGGCTCGCTCGCCTCGTGCGTGATCACGCCGCCCTCCAGGGTCAGCAGGCGGTCCGCCGTGGCGTCCAGGTCCTCGCGGAGGTGCGTGACCAGCAGCACCGCCGTCCCCCGGGCCCGCTCGCGCAGCAGCGCCTGGAAGCGCAGGCGCTCCTCGGCGTCCAGGCCCACGCTGGGTTCATCCAGGATCAGCAGCTGCGGGTCGCCCAGCAGCGCCTGCGCGATCAGCACCCGCCGCGCCATGCCCCCGGAGAACGAGCCCACCGGGCGCCGGGCGTGCGCGCCCAGGTTCACGGCGTCCAGCAGCTCCGGAATCTGCGCGTCCACCGCGCGGGCGTCCAGGCGTTTGGCGGCGCCCATGTACTGCAGGAACTCCGTGGGCGTCAGCTGCGGGTACGCGCCGCCCTCCTGCGGCACGTACCCCAGCACGCGGCGCAGCCGCTCGGGGCGGCGCGTCACGTCCTGCCCGTCCCACACGAGCTGCCCCGCGCTGGGCCGCTCAAGGGTTACCAGCGTGCGGATCAGCGTGCTTTTCCCCGCGCCGTTCGCGCCGACCAGGCCGGTCACGCCGGGCCGCAGTTCCAGCGTCACGCCGCGCAGCGCCTCGGTGCGCCCGAACCGCACGCGCAGGTCCCGCACCTCAAGCGTTGGCACGCGCCACCCCGCTCAGCTCGCAGGCGGCCAGGGCGCGCGTGATCGCGTGCGTGGCCGGCAGGTGAAAGCGCAGCGCCGCCTCATGCCGCGCGTGCGGTGCGGGCCGCAGCGGGTTCAGGTACCCGCACGCGCCGTCCGCCCGCTGCTGGAACGCCAGGAAGTCCGCGACGTCCGCCGCGTGCGGCAGCCGCCAGTGCAGCAGCAGCTCCAGCAGCGCCGCCGCGAGCGGCAGGTCATTCTCCCGGCAGGCTGCGAACGCGCAGCCCGGCACGATCACTCCGGCCAGGCCGCCCGGCCCGTCCGGCTGCCCGGCCCCGGCCGGCGCCGCCCGCACCTGCGCCAGCAGTGCCGCCGAATCCAGATCCAGCCACTCTGTCAGCGGCACGGGCGCCGCGTCGCTCCTCAGGTCGGGCACGTTCAGGGACGCGCACGTCACGGTCTCCCGCGCCAGCCGCGCCGCGTCGTCCGGCAGGGGGAGGGCCAGCAGGTCCGCTGCCCAGCGGGCAGCCGCTTCAAAATCAAAGGTCACGACTCGCATCACTCGTTTCTCCTGGAAAAGTCAGGGGTCCACAGCGCCCCCGTCCTCTGAGCACCGGTCCACTGGGCGGCGGTCCCCAGGTTCGCGGCCACCACCGGCCACACCCAGCGGTCCTGCGCCTCCGGCATCTCCGTGCGCGCCTGCGCCGCGGCCTGCAGCGCCCGCGCCAGCAGGTCCGCGCTGGGCGCGCCGCTCAGCGCGTGCGCCAGGGCGTGCTCCGACACGGCCCGCAGCGCGCCCTCACGGTCCGGCTGGTCTGCGGCGCCCAGCGCGCGCAGCGCGTGCACCAGGTTCGCGGCCGTCACGCCCGCCGCCCAGTCCGGCACACCCAGGCCGCCGCTGCGGGCCGCGCGCAGCAGGTAATTCAGTACGCTGACCTTCTCGTAACACCACAGCCACGCCGGGGCACCCGCACCCAGCGCGGACGCCCGCGCCAGCTCGGTCGGGGCGGGCAGCGGCGCGCGACCCAGGTTCAGGCCGTCGGCCTGCAGCGCGTGCAGGTGCACGCTCAGGTCCAGCAGGTGCATGGGCGTCCACTCCGCGCGGCTGATCAGCCCGGCGTCCAGGGTGCGCTGCACGGGCCGCAGTGCGCCCGGCAGGCCCGGCCAGTGCCGGTGCCACAGGTGCAGGGATGGCAGCGCCGGGTGCAGCCACTCGGCGTTCGTGAGCAGCAGGTCCTCCCACAGCGGGTGGCGCAGCAGCGCGCTCATGACCCGCTGAAGGCGCGACTCGGGCAGGCTCAAGCCGGACGGCAGGCACAGCAGCGCGCGGCTGACGGTGGCCAGCTGCTGCACGTCCCGGCTGGCTTCCGGCCCGAACACCTGGCGGGGTAGCGTGTCGTCCAGCACGTCCAGCCACGCGCGCAGGCTCAGCGGCTCGCGCAGCGGGGCGGGGGCGGTCAGGGCGCCGCTCACGACGCCACCTGCACGGCCGGTTCCTGCGCGGCCTGAAGGGGCTGGGGGAACAGGGCGGGCATCGCCGCGCCCAGCATGACCAGCGTGGTGTGGTAACTCTGCGTGAAGCGGTAGTGGCCCGCTGCGCCGCCCGGCGTCGCCTCGTCCCGCTCGGCGCGGTAACTGGGCGCCGGGACGGCCCCGCACGTCAGTTGCAGCGCCGCCAGCCGCGTCCAGGCGTACCGGGCGGCCACGCTGCCGGTGTCGCCCAGGAAGGCCAGGCACATCAGCAGCTCCCCGCTCAGGTCGGCGTTGCCCTCCCGCAGCGTCAGGCCCAGCGCGCCGCGCAGCTGCTCCCGCAGGCCCGCCGTGTCCGGCCAGCACGCGGCCAGGTCCGCCTCGCCCAGGTCCGCCAGGTAGAAGAGGGTGTGCGTGATCGAGTACAGGTCCGAATCCGTGCAGTGCGCCAGGGGCCGCGCCGTGCCCAGCACCGTGCGCGGCAGGTCCGGCAGCAGGGACCGCGGGTCGAAGTGCAGTTCGGCGCGCGCCACGCTGTACGCGAGGTCCATCGCGCGGTACGGCGTGCGGCTCACGCGGACCAGCTCCGGCAGGCCCGTCTGGCGGAAGCGGTCCAGCAGCCCGTCGCGCGGGGCGCGGCCGCACAGCGCGTCGAACTCGTCCCGCAGCGCGAACACGATCAGGCCGGCCGGGTCCTGCTGCGCGAACGCCGCGAAATCGTACGAGTCGAAGGTCCGCGCGCAGAAGGCCGCCAGGTCCGCCAGCAGCGGCTCCTGATGGTGCAGGCCCCGGCGCAGGAACGGGTTGAGGACGAACACCAGTTCAATGAACGGCTTGACGCGCAGCGAGTGATCCGACACGAACTCGTGATCCGGGTGGAAGGCGTCCAGGTGCGCCGACACCCACGTGAGCGCGCGGCGGAACACCGGCAGCGCCGGATGATCAGTGGTCATGAAACCCCCAGGGCAGCAGAGACGGAATGTGGTGGCAGAAGGGGCGTCCGTGGGTCAGCGAAGAGGTGGTCCGCGGCCACCGCGCCAGCTGGGCGGCCACCCGCGCTATGTCATCCGCCGTGACCGACAGCAGGCCCCGCAGGAACACCGCGCGGTGGGGGACGAAGCCGAAGTGCGCGTCCAGCGCCGCCTGCCGCGCGAGCATGGCCCGCGACCGCAGCGACAGCAGCTGCCGCACGGCGCCCAGCCGCGCCGCCTCCAGCGCCTCGCCCCGTAGGTCCGGCAGGTACGACGTGGCCGCGCGGAACACGTCCAGCGTCCGCTCGGGCTGCGGGTCGCGCGCCGAGACGGCCAGCAGCAGCCCCGCCTCCGGCAACGCCCGCACCGTCACTGCGTACGCCCCACCCTGCGCCCGCACCGGGGCGTGCAGCGCGTCCTGCAGCGCGCGGCCCAGCACCAGGAACGCCGGGGCGTCCGCATGCGCGAACGGCACGGTCGGCCACGCCAGCGCCGCCGAACCCGGCAGGTCCGCCCCGCCCGGCGCGGCCCTCAGGGGTGCCAGTGCACCCCGCGCGGCCACCGGCAGGCCCGACAGCAGCGGCCGCAGCACCTCCGGCAGCGCCGGGCCGGGTTGATCAGCGACCACCACGGCCCGCAGGTCCTCCCGGGCCCACAGCGCGGCGTGCAGGGCGCGCAGCGCGTCCTCCAGCGCCGGGTGCGCCGCCGAGGCGTCCAGCAGGTCGTGGCTGAGGCACCCGTCACACGCCTCGCGCACCCCGAAGGCCGGGTTCACCGCCAGCGCCGCGCGCAGCATGCCCAGCTGCGCCGACTGCGTGGGGCGCAGGGCCCGCAGCTGCGCCGCGCGGTCCTGGAGCTGCCGCCGCGCCTCCTGCGGCACCGGGCTGAGCGTGGCCCAGGCCTGGCCCAGCCGCGCCGTGACGTCCGTCATGCGCGTACTCAGGCCCCGGACGTTCAGGGTCACGCTGAGGGTCACGCGCGCCGGATCAAGCGGATCGTGCGTGGTGTCCGCGTTCACGCTCCAGGTGGCGCCCAGCGCCTGCACGTCCCGCGTGAGCGCCTGCCCCAGCGGACTGCGCGGCAGCAGGTGCAGGTACGCGGGCAGCCAGCCCAGCAGATCGGTCTCCCCGGGCAGGTCCCGGCTCACGCTGAACTGCGTCAGCGCCCCCGGCACCCGCGCCGACTGCACCGGCACGCCCAGCACCTCACCCGCGTGCAGGTCCGGCACGTCCGGCAGCCGCACCCGCTCCGTCAGAGCGGCCCGCTGCGGCGCGGGGGCCGCCGCCAGGGGCGCCTGTTCCTCCCAACCCTCGGACCCGGTCGGCCCGTCCAGCAGGAGTGGCGCGGCGCGCGGCTCTGGGTCCGGCGCGACCTGCAGGCGCACCACGCTGCGGTGCCCACTGTCCGCCAGCACCCGCCGCGCCAGGTCCGCCAGGAAGCCCGGCAGGTCCGGCAGGTCCGCCAGGGCCTGCGCCGCGCCCGCCAGCGCCTGCGGCAGCGCGTCCTGCCCGTGATGTGCGGCGCCCAGCACATCGAACGACAGCTGCACCCCGTACGGGAAGCCGTGATGCTGCGTGTCCAGCGCACTCAGCGTGTAGCGGCCCAGCGCGGCCTGCACGTCCTCCGGTCGCAGGGGCGCGCGCAGCACGTCCAGCAGCGCCGCGAGCAGCTCCTGCGGGTCCACGTCCGCCGCGACACCCGCCGCCAGGACCGGCTGCGCCGTGTCCGCATGCAGCCCGCTGCCATCCGCGAGCGGCCCCCCCAGTGCCCGCGCCACGCGCTGCAGCGGCGCGTCCGGGTGCCCCAGCAGCGCCAGGCCCAGCACGTTCAGCCCCTGCGTCTCCAGCGGGGACAGCCCCTCCGGGAGGGCCCACGCGATCAGCGTCTGCGCGCTGCGCGGGTGCGAGACCGTCCACTCCGGCACGCCGGCCGTCATGGGCTGCGGCCAGGGGGCCGCCTGGCCACGCGGCCGCGCCCGCAGCACCTGCGCCACGCGCCGCGTCACCTCCGGCAGCGGCAGCGACCCGTACGCGAACACCGTCAGGTTCGCCGGCACGTAGTACTGCGCGTGGTATGCCCGCACGTCCGCGACGCTCAGGTCCGGCAGGGCCTGCGGCGTGCCACCCGACGACCACGCGTACGCCGAGCCCGGGAAGAGGGCCGCGCCCGTCGCCTCCCGCAGCCGACGCGCCGGGTGCGCGTACGCGCCGCGCATTTCGTTCAGGATCACGCCGCCCAGCGACCCGTCTGGTAGCGGCCGCCACGCCTCCTGCCGGAACGCCCCGCCCTCCAGCAGCGGATTGAAGGTGGCGTCCAGCAGGAAGTCCAGCGTGTCCAGCATGTCCCCCGGCACCGTCCCCGACGCCGTGAAGGCCGTCCAGTCGCGGGTGGTGCTGGCATTCAGGTAATCCAGCAGCTGCCAGCGCTGCCACGCCTGGAACGCGTCCCGCGACGGAAAGCGCCGCGAGCCCATCAGCACCAGGTGCTCCAGCACGTGCGGGTGCCCCGCGTCACTCCAGGGCGGCGTGCGGAACGACACGCTCAGGGTGCTGCTCTCATCCGGCGCGGCTACGTACAGCAGCCGCGCGCCACTCTCGTGCCGGTACTCCCCGAACGAGCCGCCCAGCACCGGCAGCGGCCGCAGCCGCTCCAGGCGGAAGCCGTGCAGGTCCGCGCACACGGCCGGCACCGTCATCAGTAGCTCCCCAGCAGGCCGCGCGTGCGCACCGCCCGGTCCGCGCGGCGGAACACCTGCACGCCCAGCGCGAACCACAGCGCCCCGCTGAGCAGCATCACGGCCGCGCCCGCCAGGCCCGGCGCGCTGCCGTCCACCATCACGGCCCGCACGCCCGCCGCGCCCGGCACCATCGGCAGCGCCGACAGCACGGGGAACAGCCCCGGCACCGTCTTCTCGAATGGCGTCATCACCACGAACAGCAGCGCGAAGTTCGCCAGGTTCAGCAGCTGCTGAATCCGCTTGGCCCCCAGCGCCAGCGCCCCGAACATGAACGCCAGCCCGAACGCGCCCATCAGCGCCGACGCGACCGGCACGATCAGCCATGGGCTCAGGTGCAGCCGCGTGCCCGTCACCAGGCAGATCACGCTCAGGACCACCGCGTTCATCAGCACGGTCCACACCACCCGCGTCAGGCTGCGCAGCACGAACACCCGCGTCAGCCCGAACCGCGACAGGCACACCTGCTCCAGCGTGCCCGTCTGCGCCTCGTTCTGCGCGTCCATGCTGACGTCCGCCAGCACGAACAGGATCAGCGACCACAGCACGTACCCCACCACCACGCTGTCCAGCCGGTCCCCGAAACTGCTCATGCCCGACACGTACCGCGTGCTGAAGAACAACCCCAGGAACACCAGCGTCAGGCCCAGCACGCTGCCCACCGTGTTCCCCACGTAGCGGCGCATCAGGATCACCGACCGCAGCCACTCCGCCTGAAAGAGCCTCAGCGAATCACGCATACGCCACCTCCGCCTCGCGGTTCACGCGCAGGAACACGTCCGCCAGGTCCACCTCGCTGGGCGTCACCGCCCGCAATTCCAGCGGCCGCAGCGTGTCCAGCACCTCGTACAGCAGCGCGCCCGGCCCGAAGTACGACACGCGGCCCGGCTCCAGCTCCTCCACACCCAGGCCCCGCAGCGCCGCGCGCTGCGCGTCACTGAGCAGCCCGTCGAAGCGCAGCTCGAAACCGCTGCCGCTGTACGCGCGCAGCAGCTCCCGCGTGGGCTGCTCGGTCACCACCTGCCCGCGGCGCATGATCACCACCCGGTCCGACAGTTTCTGCGCCACGTCCAGCTGGTGCGTCGTGAGCAGCACCGCGCAGCCCCGCGCCACCAGGGACCGCACCAGCGCCTGCATGTCCAGCGTCGCCTGCACGTCCAGGCCCAGCGTCGGCTCGTCCAGCAGCAGCAGCTGCGGCTCCGGCAGGACCGCCAGCGCAATCGCCAGCTTCTGCTGCATGCCGCGCGACAGGCGCTGCACCGGCACGTGCCGCTTGTCCCCCAGGCTGAACTCCTCCAGCAGGCCCGGCACGCGGCGGCGCACCTGAGCGCGCGTCAGGCCGCGCAGCACCCCGAAGTACTCGAAGTTCTCCTGCACGGTCAGCGTCCAGTACGTGTTGCGGTTCCCCTCCAGCACCGCCCCGATTCGCTCCAGCACCCGCGCGTCCACGTGCGGGTCCCCACCACACACCCGCACCGACCCGCTATCCGGACGGATCAGCCCGGTCAGCATCTTCAGCGTCGTGGTTTTCCCCGCGCCGTTCGCCCCCAGGAACGCCACCACCTCACCCGCCCGGCAGCTCAGGCTCACGCCCTGCACCGCCTCCACCACCTGCTTGCCCGCCCGGTACGACTTCCTGAGGTCCGTCGCCTGCAATACGTCCATGTTCTCCCCCTCCTGATGGGTCACGCGCACCGTACGCACCACAGGGAGAAAACCCGGAGAAACCCCAACCCAGAACGCGCCCCCCGGCGTCAGGCCAGGGGGCGCACTCAGGTACCGAATTACAGCACTTCAGTCGTCAGCAGGCTGTCGAAGGCGGGCTGTTCGTCGTTGGCGACGATCAGGACGTAACCGGTGAGGGCGAGGACGGCAACGCCGTCGAGTTCGTTCTGGGCAGTGAAGTTGGTCATGTCAGTTCTCCTTATTTGATGTCAGCGGCGATGAGGCTGTCGAAGGCGGGCTGTTCGTCGTTGGCGACGATCAGGACGTAACCGGTGAGGGCGAGGACGGCGACGCCGTCGAGTTCGTTCTGAGCGGTGAAGTTGGTCATGTCAGTTCTCCTTATTTGATGTCAGCGGCGATGAGGCTGTCGAAGGCGGGCTGTTCGTCGTTGGCGACGATCAGGACGTAACCGGTGAGGGCGAGGACGGCAACGCCGTCGAGTTCGTTCTGGGCGGTGAAGTTGGTCATGTTCAGTTCTCCTGTGTGGGGGTGGCGGCCTGGGGGCCGAGGTCGAGGTCGAGGGGCAGGAAGGTGTGGGCGTGTTCGGGGAACGCGGGGGTCATTCGACCGTGCTTTCCAGGTACCCCTGGAAGCCCTCGGAGGCGGTCGAGTTGTCCGGCAGGACGAAGCGGAATCCGGTCAGGACGAAGATGGCGAGCTGGTCGGTGGTGTCGTGTGCATTCATCGTGGTGCTCCTCCCTGGATCGTTCGGGGTGCCTCTGGGCGTCTCCCGTTCGTTGGTATGAGTATGCGGGGGCGGTATTTGCCCGCACCTGACGATGTTTTTCCTGCTGTTGACCTGTTGATTGCTGGAACCTTACATGCGTGGCAACACTGCTGGCTGGCGTGCGGGGGGCGCCGGACTGCTGGACTGTCTGGTCAGCGTGCCCCTCGCGCGTCTGGGCTGCGTTCCTCCACAGACTGGCCTCTGTGGGGTGCCCACACGTGTTGGCGCCTCTCCACGATCAGGGGAGGCGCCGGGTTCGCTGGGCCGGGCTTACCGGGCGTGCCGGGCGGCGTGGGTGGTCAGGTGACGTACCGGGCGCGCAGGGCCTCGGGGGGGTGGGTGCCCATTTCGCGGGTGAGCATGCGTTCGTACTCGCGGTACGTGCCCTGCGCCCCGACCGGGTCCCCGGCCCGCTCATGGGCGTTCAGGAGGGCGAGGTACGTGTCCTCGTGCAGGGGGTCCAGGCGCAGCAGGTGGCGGGCGGTGCTGATCGCCTCGGGCAGGTCGGCGTGCCCGATCAGGCGCAGCCCGGCGGTCTGGGTGGCGGCCTGGAGGCGTTCGCGGGTCGCCTCGGCCCATTCGCCTTCCAGGGCGGGCATGAACGGTGCGGTGTGAGCGTGCACGGCGCGGCGCAGGAGGTCCGGGTCCGTGCTGTGCTCGGCGGCCAGGATGTCCGCGGCGTCACTGTGGACGGTCAGGAGGGGCGACAGGGCGTACAGGTTTTCCTCGAATGGCAGGGGGTTGAAGGGCAGGTGGTCTTGCAGCGCGGCGCGGAGTTTGCGGATCGTGAGTTTCGCGTAGTTCACGACGCGGGTCTCGCTGGAGCCGTCCCAGAGGTCGCGGATGATCTGGGCGCGGCTGGCCTCGCCGGTCAGGGTGAGGTACGCGAGCAGTTCGGCGGCGCGGCTGAAGGGCAGGTGCAGGGGCGTGCCGTTCAGGGTGGCGTGCATGGGGCCGCAGGTGTGCAGGTGCAGGGTGGGGGGTGGCGCGGCCGGGCTGGAGGTCAGGTTGGAGGTCGCCCCGGGTGTGCTGGCCCGGGTGGGGGTGTGGGGCCGCAGGGTGGCTGAGTGCGCGCGGCGCAGGTGGCCGGGCAGGGGGGGCGGGGTGGGTTGCGCGGCACTGAGCCCCAGGTACGCCTGCCGGAGGTCCTGGTATTCGGCGGGGGCGTCCTGCCACAGGGTCTGGGCCTGCTCGCCGTGGCCCTGCGCGAAGGCCAGGACGCCACGCATGAAGTTCAGGGTGGCCCGCAGGGGCTGGTCGGTGGGGGGGAGGTTCGCGGTGGCGCCCTCCAGGGCGGTGTGCGCGTCGGCGAACGCGCCGAGTTGCGTCAGGGCGTGCGCGCGGCCCAGTTGAATGCGCGTCACCAGGGGGGCCAGGTGGCGTTCCTGCGCGGCGGTCAGGGCGTGCGCGTAGGCCTGTTCGGCGCCGCTGAAGTCGGCGTTCCACAGCAGCAGGTCCGCCTGGGTTTCCAGGTACACCACGCGCAGGTCCGGCATGCTGTCCCCGATCAGGTGCAGCGCGCGCGTGACGAGTTGCTGCGCCTCGTCGTGCGCGCCGGCCTGGCCGCGCAGGATCGCCAGGTCGTTCAGGCACACGGCGATCTGCTGGTGGCTGTGCATGGATTCATACAGGTCCAGGGCGCTGCGCAGGTGCTGTTCACTCAGGGCGGGGTCGCGCAGGTCCTCGTAGACGGTGTGCAGGGTGAAGTACGTCCCGGCCCATTCCAGCGGATGCAGCGCCTGCGAGGTGTCGAGCAGGACTTCGGCCCGGGCGGCAGCGTCCTGCGGTCGGCCCAGACGCAGCAGCGCCGCGACTTCCAGGCGGGCGGCGTCGGCCCGCTGCGAGCGGGTCAGGGCGTGCTGCGCCAGGAGCTGCGCGTAGTGCAGCTGCATGTGCCGGTCGCCGCGGCGGTGTGCGGCGTGCGCCAGGGCGCGCAGGGCGTCTGGTTCCAGGGTGCGTTCCAGCAGGGTGGCGGCCAGCGTCTCGCCTTCCTGCACGCGGTCGGTGCGGATCAGGGCCAGGGCCAGCGCCGCTTCCAGGGGCGGGGGCAGGGTCTGCCAGCGGCGCAGTGACTCCAGCGTGCTCAGCACGGACGGGTAGTCAATGCGCCACAGGTACTCGCTGCACAGGCGGCTGGCCAGCACCTGCGCGGGCTGTGCGTGACCGCCGCGTTCGTAGTGTTGCAGGGCCAGCAGGGGCTCACCGCGCGCCTCGGCCTGCTCGGCGGCGCGGTGGTACAGCTGCGCCGCCCGGTCCGGGCTGCGGCTCAGGTCCTCCCGCAGGACGTCCCGCACGGCCTGAAGGGGCACGAAGCGGTCCGGGGCGGTGGGCGTCAGGGGCAGGCCGGCGTCCTGCACGGCCTGAAGCCAGCCGCTGGGGAGGCTCAGGTGGGCGTCGCGGGCACCAGCCTCGCTCCATTCCTCCAGGGTGGCCGCCTCGGGCAGGGCCGAGCGCACGGGTTCCGGCAGGCGCTGCAGCAGGTCCCGCACGAGATCCAGCGGGGAGAACGTGCCGTGCGCGTCCGCGGCCAGCAGGGCCAGTCCGGCGGGCCAGCCGCTCAGGCCGCGCGTGTCGGTCAGGTTGGGCGGGGTCAGGCCGCGCCGCTCGAAGTACAGTTGCGTTTCCTGCGGCGTGAAGCGCAGCTGGTCCCCGCTGATCAGCAGCAGCCGCTCGGCCATGAAGGCCGTGGGAAGCGGCAGGGCCGGGCGGCGCGGCGCGGCGGCCAGCACGCGGTGGCCCTCGTGCAGGTCCTGGATGAACTCCGCCAGCCAGCGTAGGGTGTTCACGTGCGCCAGGTGCAGGTGATCCAGCGCCAGCAGAACGTGGTCGTTCAGGGCGTTCAGCGCGCGGGCACAGGCGCGGGCGTCCACAAATTCGGGGCGGCCGTCCGGCAGCTGCGCGTCGGGAAACGCGGTCTGTAGGGCGCGCAGCAGCCGGGTGTTGAACACGGCCGGGTCACGGTCGTCCGCGTTCAGGCTCAACCACGCGGCACGCCGGTCCTCCTGACGGGCGCACTGCGCCAGCAGGGTCGTCTTCCCGAAGCCGGACGGGGCCACCAGGAGGATCAGCGTCTCATCGCTGCGGTCCACTCGGTCCAGCAGGTGCGTGCGGTGAAGTTCGTGGCGCAGGGGACGTGGAATCAAGCGGCACTCCAGAGGGGGAAACGGCAGAAGACGCGGAGGGCGTGGAGATGAGCGTGATGACCCATTGTACATGTGGGCATCAGATTCTGATCAGCCTCCAGTTCCGCCCTCCAGGCGCGCGAAGTTGGGGACTGGCGTGGGTTTCTCCAGCAGGCCACGGGGCGTTTCTCCTGACTTTCTCCGGCGCCTTCTTAGGCTCTGCTCACGACCAGCACAGGAGGAACCACCCATGCGCAAACTGATCATCGCTCTGCTCGTCCTGACCGTCAGCACCTCCAGCGCCCTCGCCGAAGGCACCATCACCCTGCAGGGTGGCGTGGTGATCATCCTGCCCATCCCCCTGCCCACCGGCAGCTGAACGGACGGCCCCAGATCAGCCCGGTAAGAGGTTCGGGCCCGCCGACGGATGAGTGCGGCACCTCACCGCGGGGCCCGGCCGGTCAGCGGTACTCGACCAGCAGCGGAAGGTGATCGCTGAGCGTCCACGGGAGCACGCGGGCGCGGATGGGATGCAGGCCACGGCTGAACTGATGGTCAATGCGCAGACCCAGGGCGGGGTACGTCCAGCCGGGACCGCGCCCAGCTGTCTGAAAGGCGTCAGGCCCAACCGCTGCCCGCAAGGAGCGGTACGCCTGCCCGCTCGGCGGGGTGTTCAGGTCGCCGCCCAGGATCAGGCGCCCGGGGGTGCGGCGCGCCAGTGTGGTCAGTCCGTCCAGCTGCGCGGCGCGCAGGTCGCGTGAACGGCGCAACCGGTCCGGGGCGCGCAGGGCCGCACTGACCTGTGTGGCCCCCGGGTGGACGTTCACGACCGTCACGGGGCGGCCTTCCCAGTGCAGGCGCGTCAGCAGGGCGGCGCGGTTCATGCCGGGCAGCGGCTGCGCCTCACTGCCCAGCAGGGGCAGCCGGGTGAGCGTCAGAACCTCCTGCGCCCGCACGGCACGGTACCCCGGCAGGGCCGCGCGAAGCTGAGCCTCAAACGCCCGGTCGTGAAAGCGGGCCTCCTGGAGAAGGATCACGTCGGCATCCAGGGCGCGCAGATGGCGGCCCAGGTCAGCTGGGGTGGTGCGCGCCCCGCCCAGCGCGTTGAAGGTCACCACCCGCAGCGTGCCCGCCTGCTGCGGCCGCCAGTGGAGGAGCCCTGCGCCCCAGGCGGCCAGCAGCAGCGCTGCCAGGGCCACGCCGCGGCCCCGGCGATGCCACGTGGCCCACGCCAGCGCCGGCAGACACAGCAGGACCCACAGCAGCGGTGGCGCGTACGCCAGCAGCAGGGTCGGGAGCGTCCGCTCGCCGATGAACTCGCCCAGCGCCCAGCCGAGCGCCACGAGGAGCAGGGTCAGCAGAGGCAGGGCCGGCAGGTGGGCGCGCACACGGCGCAGTGTGCCGCCTGCCGCCGCGCCGCGCGTCCACACAAAAGGGGAGAGGGTGGGCGCCCCGCGACGTCCACCCTCCTCCTGAACAAGTCCGTTACCGGTACTGCGCGGCCAGCGCGCGGGCTTCCTCCTGCCGGGCCAGTTCGGCGCGCTGCACGCCCGCCACGGCGTCCGCCAGCGCCTCCTTCAGTTCGGCCAGCCCGCGGTTCTTCAGGGCGCTGACGGCAATGCCGCCCGTGCGTTCCAGTTCACGCTCCAGCGCCTCCGGGTCGGCCGCGTCGGCCTTGTTCAGCGCCACGACGGTCGGCATGTCCCGGAAGCCCAGGTCCTCCAGGATGCGGTTCACGGCGTCCAGACGGGTGTCCGCGCCGGGGCTGGCGGCGTCCACGACGTGCAGCAGCACGTCCGCGTCCCCGATTTCCTCCAGCGTGCTGCGGAACGCCCGGGTCAGGTCCTTGGGCAGGTCACGGATGAAGCCCACGGTGTCGGTCAGGACGACCGGCCCGATGCCCTCCAGGTAGCCCTGGCGACTGGTGGGGCGCAGCGTGGCGAACAGCTTGTTCTCCGCCAGCACCCGGCGGGGTTCCTCGGCGGCGTGCGTGAACGCGTTCAGCAGCGTGCTCTTCCCGGCGTTCGTGTACCCCACGATGCTGATCACGGGCACGGCGTTGCGTTCGCGGCCCTTACGGCGCTCCTCGCGGCGCTGCGCCACACCTTCGAGCTGCTTCTCCAGGAAGCTCAGGCGGTCGTTGATGCGGCGGCGGTCCAGCTCCAGTTTCGTTTCCCCGGGGCCTCGCGTGCCGATGGCGCCGCCACCCGCGCTGCCCCCGCCGCCGCCGATGCGGGACAGGGCCGCCCCGGCGCCCAGCAGGCGCGGCTTCATGTAGCGCAGCTGCGCCAGCTCCACCTGCAGGCGCGACTCGACGCCCTGCGCGTGCAGCGCGAAGATGTCCAAGATCAATTGCGTCCGGTCGATGATCTTCAGGCCCGTCGCGGCCTCGATCTCGCGCGCCTGGGCCGGGCCTAGTTCCTGCCCGAAGATCAGCAGGTCCGCGTCCAGGTGGTACGCGCGGCTGGTCAGTTCCTCCAGTTTCCCCGCACCGACCAGCGTGCCGGGCTTCAGGTTGCGGCGGAACACCAGTTCACGGTGCACGACCTCCGCCCCGGCGGTGCGGGCCAGTTCGGCCAGCTCGTCCAGGCGTTCCTCGGCGTCGAATTCGCCCTGGTCGATCTGCACGAGGATCGCGCGTTCAAAGTCCTTCTTCGCCACGCGCGTGCGGGCGGCGCGGGCAATCTCTTCCTCCAGCGCCTGCACCTGCGCGCCCAGGTCGAACTCGTCGATCTGGAAGGAGGGCACGGGCGGCAGGATGCGCCAGTCCTCCTCCTCGCCGACCGTGCCGGGCGGCGTCAGGTGCGCGGTGTGCACCAGTCCCGGCTGACCCTCGCTGCGCACCTCGATGGCGGACACGGCGTCCAGTCGCTTCAGGAACAGCGTGGAGAGGTCGCCCTTGCTCAGCGCCCCGCCGCGCGGGTGGGTGTGCAGCAGGTGAAAGCCGGACAGGCGGTTCTCGCCCATGCGCAGGTCCGGGAACTCGGTGCCCTTGGCGTCCGCCACGCTGACGGAGATCACGCGGCCCCGCCGGTCGATCAGGACGCCCACCTCGCGCCGCACGTCGCTGGACAGTTCGGCGAGGTTCCGCGCAAGTTCCGGCGAGCCCACCCGGCCCGGTTCAATCCGGCGGCGGTACAGGTTCCCGAGGGCTTTCATCTGGGCCGGGCGGAGGCCCGACGTGTTGCCATGCACTTTATCGATAGCTGGTCACTTCCTTGGATACTGGCCCCGTTCCGCCCGCCGGGAAGGCAGGGCAGAACAGGGGAGAGAGGTGAAGGGCACACTGCCGGGCCGTCAGCAGCCCCGCCCAGCTTTCACGCTGGAACTGGGGGCGCGGCCATGCCTGCATTGACGTCATTTTAGCGCCGCAGGTCAGGGGCAAACGTGTGGGTTCACTTGAAGTTCTTGATCATCGTGCCCACAGGCTAAGGTCAGCTGCGGGCAGGCGCATCGGCCACCTGACGTACTGCCAGGGAAAAGGGTGACTGGACGTGAAGTTCAGCCCTGCTCCTGCATGTCATCCCGCCACCACTGCGTGGCGAAATCCACCAGTGCACGCTGGGACATGAGTTTCGCGGTCGCGGAGCCCACCGGTCCTCGGGTGACCGCGCCGGTCGCCTCGAACGCCGCCTTGACGGGCGGGAAGGCCTGCTCGTGATAGTCGGCCTCGTCGAAGGTCACCCAGCGCCGCTCACCGTCCTCCAGCACCGGGCCGCTGAAGGGCACCGTGGGCCGGTGACCAGCCCGGACCTCCGCGAGGTGCAGGCTCGTGTTCACCTCGGTACCCAGCAGCAGCACCCGCCCGTTCAGGTCGTACACGCGCGCCAGGGGGGAGCCCTCACCCAGCGAGAACGCCCTGGGGTGGTCCGCCGTGATCACAGCGGCGTGGCGGCCCCACGCGGCAAAGGAACTGTGCGGCTGGTCGCTGCGCCGCGCGCCCGGCCACGTCCGCAGCGTCTCCGCCACGCGGCCCATGCCCCGGCTGGGCGTGACCGCCGGATCGAAGGCAGGCAACTCGGCCCGGATGGTCGGCCACCACGCCTGGGGCACCTTTCTGCGGCCCCACCCGGCCGGGTCGGTCAGGTGCAGCGTGAAGGTCGGCACGACCAGGGTGCCCTGCGGCCCGACCGCGTCCTGAAGCGCCTGCACGACGGCTACCGCGCCGCCCGCCACCCAGCCCAGCGCGCTGAGGCTGGCATGCACAATCACCGTGTCGCCCGCCTGCACCCCCAGACGGCGCAGGTCGCCCGTCAGGGTCGCGCGGGTGCGGGGCGTGTCCGTGCGGGCGATGATGTCGGCCTCGCTCATGCTGTTCCCTGGCATGGGGTTCCCTGACGCATGGCCGCAGCGTACCAGCCACCCCCGGAACGCGCATGGGTCAAGTGACGTACTGTGCGGCGATGTCGGACCTGCTGCGTGAAACCCTGCGAGAGGTGCTGTACGGACCGGACGCCCTGTCGGGGCTGTTCAGCGCCCCCGGCGACGGTCTGCTGCGCGCCGTGCACGCCCTGACCCCGGAGGACCTGCGGGCGGCTCCGGCGCTGGCCGGCCGGATCCTGGCGCTGCGCCACTCCCTGGAGATCACGGCGCTGCGCCTCTCGGACCCCCACGCCCTGCTGAGCGACCCGACCGACCCGCAGGTCTGGCGGCCAGCCAGCGCGCAGGCGTGGCGGGATGAACTCGTGAACCTCGCCCGGGCCGGGCAGGCGCTGTACGACGCGCTGTACCGGCCCCTCTCACCCGCCGCGCAGCGCGAGGCGCACGGCGCGGTCATGCACGCCGCGCGTGAAGCGGCCCTGATTCAGCACTGGCGGGGCCTGCGGACGTCATGAAAAACCCCCAGGCGTTGACCTGGGGGCTTGTCTTTTGGCGAAGAGGGTGGGATTCGAACCCACGGTAGCCTTGCGACTACTTCGGTTTTCGAGACCGACCCATTCAACCACTCTGGCACCTCTCCGCAGTTGCACTCTGAACGGGCGGCGGGCAGCATAGCACGCTTGCACCGCCGCGTGCCACTCCCGGGCCTTCACGTGGTGCTTGCGCTTGCACACCCGCGCGGCGTATGCTGACAAGGTTGAAAACTGCCCCGGTACCGGGTTGCACCAGGGGGGTTTTTCGGCATGCCACCACCGGCGCGCGCAGCCCCGAGTGGTGCGTGATCACCTCCAAGCCCGCACGAGTCAACCCAGTGCCGCCCCGTACGCGTGGGTGGCCAACCGCCCCCCGGCCCGCGCCGCCAGACTGGTGCGCAGCGGCCGAACCAGATGAGGAGTGATTTCCCCTGCCTACTACCCAGCAACTGCTCCGTAAGGGTCGCAAGACGATCCAGAAGAAGAGCAAGGTTCCTGCCCTGAAGGGCAGCCCCTTCCGCCGCGGCGTGTGCACGGTCGTCAAGACCACCACCCCCAAGAAGCCGAACTCCGCGCTTCGTAAGATCGCCCGCGTGCGTCTGTCCAGCGCCTTCGAAGTGACCGCCTACATCCCCGGCGAAGGCCACAACCTCCAGGAGCACAGCGTCGTGCTGATCCGCGGCGGCCGTGTGAAGGACCTTCCCGGTGTGCGCTACCACATCGTGCGCGGCAGCCTCGACACCCAGGGCGTCAAGGACCGCAACAAGAGCCGTTCCAAGTACGGCACCAAGAAGCCCAAGGCCGGCGCTGCCGCGGGCGCGAAGAAGAAGTAAGGCGCTGTTCCCCGCGCCCACGCTGGCGCGGCACACCGCCCGAACCCATCCCCCACAGGGGTGATGCCAATGAAGCAGCATATTCGCGCCTGAAGTGCGCGCGCTCGCCCCGCAGTGTGTCGGGGCTGAGCCTCAAGGGAGTCAACCATGGCACGTCGCCGCCAAGCTGAAGTGCGCGTCATCCAGCCCGACCTGGTCTACCAGGACGTTCTGGTGAGCGCTTTGATCAACCGCATCATGCGTGATGGCAAGAAGAACCTCGCCAGCCGCATCTTCTACGGAGCCATGAAGCTCGTTCAGGAACGCACCGGCCAGGAGTCCCTGAAGATCTTCCGCCAGGCGTACGACAACGTCAAACCCCGCGTGGAAGTCCGCAGTCGCCGCGTGGGCGGCAGCACCTACCAGGTGCCCGTCGAGCCCAGCGAGCGCCGCAAGCAGAGCCTGACCCTGCGCTGGCTGATCAGCGCCGTGGACAGCCGTCCCGAGCGCACCGCCGTCGAGCGCCTCGCTGGCGAGATCATGGACGCCGCCCAGGGCCGTGGCGGCGCCATCAAGAAGAAAGACGACGTGGAGCGCATGGCGGAAGCCAACCGCGCCTACGCGCATTACCGCTGGTAATCCCCGGTTGATGGCCCCCAGGGGCCATCCAACCCGAGCGGAGCGAGCAGGGACGACCGCACCGTTCGTGAAGTGAAGCCGCCAGTCGGTGCATTGTCCGACTGGTGGCGGAATGGAATGAACGGTGCGGCCCGGATACACCCGGCAAGCCGCGATGACCGGACGGTAGGCTCGCCCTGCCGTCCATGTCGCGTGAAGCGAAACCCAGCGCATCTGACGGTGACGAGACACGTCACCCGCCACAATAGGGAGTCTTATGACCACCAAAGCCCAGCAGTACCTCACCCACTTCCGTAACATCGGGATTGCCGCGCACATCGACGCCGGTAAGACCACCACCACCGAGCGCATCCTGTACTACACCGGCCGCACCCACAACATCGGCGAAGTGCACGACGGCGCCGCGACCATGGACTGGATGGAGCAGGAGCGCGAGCGCGGCATCACCATCACCGCCGCCGCCACCACCGCCAAATGGAAGCGCAGCGGCACCGACGAGGAATACGTCGTCAACATCATCGACACCCCCGGTCACGTGGACTTCACCATTGAAGTGGAGCGTTCCATGCGCGTGCTCGACGGCGCCGTCGCGGTGTTCGACAGCAGCCAGGGCGTGGAGCCCCAGAGCGAGACCGTGTGGCGTCAGGCCGACCGCTACGGCGTGCCCCGCATCGCGTTCAGCAACAAGATGGACAAGACCGGCGCGAGCTTCGAGCTGGTGCTGAACGACATCAAAGAGCGCCTCGGTGCCGTTGCCGCCCCCATCCAGTACCCCATGGGTGCCGAGAGCGAGTTCAAGGGCATCATCGACATCGTGCGTCAGCGCGCCCACTTCTACACCAATGACTTGGGCACCGACATTGACGAGACCGACGTGCCCGCCGAGTACGCCGACAAGGTCGCCGAAATCCGCGCGCAGCTGATCGAAGCGGCCGCCGAAGTCGACGAAGACCTGATGATGATGTACCTCGAAGGCGAGGAGCCCAGCGTGGAGCAGCTGGTCGCCGCGATCCGCAAGGGCACCATCGAGAAGCGCATCTTCCCCGTCCTGTGCGGCAGCGCGCTGAAGAACAAAGGCGTGCAGCTCTTGCTTGACGCCGTGATCGACTACCTGCCCAGCCCGCTCGAAGTGCCCGCCATCAAGGGCAAGATCGAGGACAGCGAGGACACCATCGAGTTCCCCGCCGATCCCGAAGGCAAGCTGGCCGCGCTGGCGTTCAAGATCATGGCTGACCCCTACGTGGGCCGCCTGACCTTCGTGCGCATCTACTCCGGCACCCTGCAGTCCGGCAGCTACGTGTACAACGCCAGCAAGGAAAAGCGCGAGCGCGTGGGCCGTCTGCTGAAGATGCACGCCAACAGCCGCGAGGAAGTCACCGAACTCAAGGCCGGGGAACTTGGCGCCGTGATCGGCCTGAAAGACGCCGGCACCGGCAACACCCTGATCGGCGACGGCGACGACAAGGTCCTGCTCGAGAGCATTGACGTGCCCGAGCCCGTCATCAAGCTCGCTATCGAGCCCAAGACCAAGGCCGACCAGGAAAAGATGGGCATCGGCCTGCAGAAGCTCGCCGAAGAGGATCCTACCTTCAAGGTCGAAACCGACCAGGAAAGCGGCCAGACCACCATCGCCGGGATGGGCGAACTCCACCTGGAAATCCTGGTGGACCGCCTGAAGCGCGAGTACAAGGTCGAAGCGAACGTCGGCGCCCCCCAGGTGGCCTTCCGCGAGACCATCACCAAGGCTGTCGACGTCGAAGGTAAGTTCGTCCGTCAGTCCGGCGGTCGCGGTCAGTTCGGTCACGTGAAGATCAAGGCCGAGCCCCTCGAGCCCGGCGCCGGCTTCGTGTTCGAGAACGCCATCGTGGGCGGCACCGTGCCCCGCGAGTACGTCGGCCCCGCCCAGAAGGGCATCGAGGAAGCGATGCAGAGCGGCCCCATGCTGGGCTTCCCGGTCGTGGACATGAAAGTCACCATCTACGACGGCAGCTACCACGAAGTGGACTCCTCGGAAATGGCCTTCAAGATCGCGGGCAGCATGGCCCTCAAGGAAGCTGTGCAGAAGGGCGCCCCCGCCCTGCTCGAGCCGATCATGCGCGTGGAAGTCACCGTGCCCGAGGACTACATGGGCGACATCATCGGTGACCTGAACAGCCGCCGCGGCCAGATCCAGGGCATGGAAGCCCGCGGCAACGCCCAGATCGTCAAGGCCTTCGTGCCCCTGAGCGAGATGTTCGGTTACGCCACCGACATGCGCTCCATGACCCAGGGCCGCGCCAGCTACAGCATGTTCTTCGACCACTACAGCCAGGTGCCGAACAACATCGCCCAGCAGCTGATGAAGAAGTAAAACAGGCGCAGGCCCACGCGGCCCGCACCGAGGAGGGAGTCCCCACGCCTGGGGCTCCCTCCTTTTTCAGGTGCCGCCGACCCCGGACCGGGCACGCTAAGCTGCGCGCATGACGGCGCCCTCCTCTGCTCCTGCTCCCCGCGCACCCTTACCGCCGCGCATCGGTTTCCTGACGGTTCCGCTGATGATCAACCTGATCTACGCGGCCATCACGCTGCTGTTCCTTCCCTTCGCCGGGCCCACCGTGACCGAGGCCACCACGGAAATGGTCCAGCAGATGGGCCTGCCCAACCTGGTCATCACGCCCGGCGAGATTCAGGTGGCCCTGTGGATCACGTTCTTCCTGACGGCCTTCCAGATCCTGTGGATGTACTACACGCGCCGGGCCGTGTTGGACGGGCGTAGCTGGGGCCGGGTGTCCAGCATCGTGATTGCAGTGTTCAGCCTGCTGATTCCACCGATCTTCACGATTCTGGGCGTGGTCATGCTGATCGGCGCGTTTGACCGCCATGTGGTGAGTTACACCAGTAAGTAGGCGACAGAAATGGCGTGGGCTGTCACGTACATCGTGACAGCCCGCTGCTGTTCAGCACGTGATGGACGATGACTGCTCCTTCTGTGCGGCGGTCCGGACCCTCATGCCCTCTTGCCGTTCGCTTGAGAATCTTGTACCATTCTTCTTCGGTACGCCGTGGAATCACGGTACCGCCCCGCGGTGGAGATCACCGCCGGAGCGGCGCGAGCAGCGGCGTAGCGTGGCCAGCACGGTGGGACACTACCCTGGCGAGAATCAACCCAATGTGGTTCAGCACCATCAGAACCCTGCGACATGCGCGGGGGAGCCCCGATCAAAGGGCCGCTTTTGCGTGCAGATCCACCTCTTGGAGGGAGTAAGAACATGGCTAAAGGAACGTTCGAGCGCACGAAGCCCCACGTGAACGTGGGCACCATCGGTCACGTCG
>NZ_BMPE01000012.1 GCF_014647435.1 Deinococcus radiotolerans
CCGACGGCTTTCGAGGAGCAGGCTTACATCCTGAACTGAGGCTCCACCAAACCCTTGACAGATCAGTTCTCCTCCAGGTGCTCGACGCTCATGTCGGCAGCGTCGTGATTGAGGTGAGGGAGGGCGAGCAGTTGGTGTCACCGTATGCGTACACGGACGCATTGGGCGCCTTCTATGACACGGAAGACGAGGATGGCTGGATGGCGATGTACAGCCAGCAGCGGCGGACGGCGTTGATGTCTCCCTCCAGCCATCCACGCGCAGCTCCAGGAGCCGAGCTGTAGGTGAGCTCAAGAAGACAGGCGACCAAAATGGGTCGCCTGTGATGTTGAAGAGGATACCGCGGTATGCACGTGGGCGCCAGGACATGCGGCACACTTGCCGTTAGAAGTCCTCGACTTCGTTCTGGACGTCGTTTTCTTCCAACGCGACGTAGCGGCGCGTGGTATCCACCGATGAATGGCCCAGGAACAGCCCCACCCGGGTAAAGTCTTTGGTTGCTCGGTACAGGCGCGTCCCCGAGTGCTTCCGGGCGGCGTGGAAGCCCCGCCAGGCGAGGCTGTGCCCGGCGGCTTGGAAGGCCAGGCGCATGCGGTACTGCACCTGGTGGTACTGCCAATCGAACAGCCGACCGTCCAGCGTGAGTGGGAAGAGCCCGTGCAGGGCCGTGCGGACCCGGCGGCCCAGGGGCACGCGGCGGACCTTGCCGCCCTTGCCATGCACGGTCAGCTGCGCCCCCTGGATGTCGCTGACCTTGACGTTCAGGGCTTCAGTGACGCGCAGGCCCGCGTGGGCACAGAGGAGGAGGAGCGCGGCGAGCCGGGGGTCGCAGTGCGGGAGGACGTCATCGACCTCGCGCATGTAGGGGGGGTTCTTAACGATGCCGGGCGTAGGGTCCGGGGGGACGTGGGCATCCTCGAAGGGCTGGGCTTCGGTGGCGCCCGCCCAGCGCAGGGCGCGGTAGAGGGCGCGGGCGCCGGCGACGTACTGCGCGACCGTGGCCGCAGAGAGGGTCCCTGACTTTCCTCGACCCTGGGACGGGCGAGTCTGAAGCTGGGCGACGTAGCGCCCGCCATCACGCCGACCCGGCCGCAACAGCTGCACACCGTTCGCCTGGGCCCAGGGGACGAAATCGCGGACGGCCAGGCTGTAGGCGGCGAGGGTCTTGGCACTGGTGCGGGCACCTTTCCGACTGCCGGTGGTCATGTACGCCTGGGTGATCTGCACGAGCGCTTCAGTGTCGTACGTGCTGGCGGCTTCGACGGCGCGGATCCGGAGGGCCTGGTCGGTGAGGTTGGTCAGGGCGAGGGTGTCGCTGCGGCGGACGAGCGTCATGGCTGGGCCTCGGAGATCACGGATACCCGATTTTCGCACTAACAGATATTAGTGTGACTACGATGGCATTACGCCGCGGAAAGATGCCAGCCCGGCAACCTATTCTTCCTACATTATTTTCTTCCAAAAGTACGTACTCTTTTCGTATGACCGTTCAGAAAACCAGTGTGAGTCTTGATACTCAGCTGCTGGCCTTCGCCGAGCACTACCAAATCACCCACCAGCTCCGCTCCCGGTCCGAAGTCTTCGCCGCTGCCCTGACGCTTCTCCGGGAACGGGAACTCGAAACGCAGTACGCCGCTGCCCTCACCGAATGGAATGCCACGGAAGACGCCGACCTGTGGGACTCGGCCGCGGGCGACCTCATGACCAGCGGAGTGCCCAGTGCGCCGAGGTGACCTCTACCTCGCTGACCTTGACCCCGCCCGGCCCAGCGAAGCGGATAAGAGGCGTCCCGTCGTCATCGTCAGTAGTGACGCCATGAACCGAACCGTAGATCGCCTGGGCGCCGGGGCTGTCACGGTGGTGCCCATCACCTCGAACGTCGCCCGCATCTACGATTTCTAGGTGCTGCTCCCGGCCGATCAAACGGGCTTGGCTCAGGACAGCAAAGCCCAAGCGGAGCAGATTCGCACCATCAGCCACAGCCGCCTGAGCCCTGCGCCCATCGGTGTCGTCCCACCGGAGCTGATGCGCCAGCTCGATCACGCGTTGCGTCTGCATCTCTCCCTGACATAACGCTTTTTGACCCGTCCTGTACCCCTCAACTCCTGCCGCAGGCCCCTTCCTGAGCCTCCTGTGAGGCTACGCCTTTCTGATTCGTCCTGCACGTACTTTTTTAATTCCAATGTTTGGCGTTCAGCGATCGGGAGGTCAGGCGCTGCCCGCCAGACCTGCAGCGGCCCAGACATGCCCACCTGAACGTCCTCAAAAGTGCAGGGTTTGCCTCACTGGTCGGCTCAGCGCATAGAGATCCCTTACGTCTGGACTCACGTTCTTGGCGCCAGCAGACTGACTGAGACCGGTCGACGGAGTGGCGGAAACCGTTGCCTGGGAACAACCGTCCGGTCCTGTGGTCGTCAGGCGGCATGGGGCTGCCGTCCACGCCCCACGGTGGCCGGCCCTGTGGACGACCCGGGCGGCCGCGTGAGCGGTGAGGTCAGCGCCACCTGAAGTCCGCTGTACCACGCCCAGGCCCTGTGGACCTGGCTCTGCGCCACGTCCTCGTCACCAGGGGACTCCGCCAAACCGGTCGATCAGGCGTCCGGTTCCTGCTTCGGCAGGCTCGGTTGCGAGGGTGACGATGGCGTCGGTGCCTTCTTCCAGCGTTTGTGGGCCACTGTGGCCGTTCAGGTCCGTTGCGGTGTACCCGGGGTCGGCCGCGTTGAACCGGATGCCGGGAAAAGCCCGGGCGTACTGGGTGGTCAGCATCGTGACTGCGGCCTTGGACGCGGTGTAGAGCGGCGCGGTCACCCTGGATTCGACGCGGTCCGGGTCGTGGGTCACCGCGAAGGACCCCATGCCGCTGCTGACGTTGATCACGACAGGGTGGCTGGAGCCCTGCATGAGGGGCAGGAACGCGTGTGTCACGCGGACGATCCCGACCACGTTCGTTCCGAAGACCTCCATGGCCTGCGCGCCGGTCAGTTGCTCGGCCGGCACGTGCGGGCCGATGATGCCCGCGTTGTTGATGAGCACGTCGATCTGCTCCTCGTGCGCCGCGACGTCCTGCGCCGCGCGGCGCACAGAAGCGTCGTCTGCAACGTCGATCTGCACGAATCGCACGCCCAGCTGCTCCGCAGCGGCCCGGCCCCGTTCAGCGTGTCGTGCGCCCAGCAGGACGGTGTGCCCCAGTTCGCTTAATCGGCGGGCCGTTTCAAAGCCCAGGCCCTTGTTCGCTCCGGTGATGAAGGTGATCGTCATGGGGTGAGTGTGACGGCCCGTTCGCTGCCCGCCCAGGGAGGACGCGACCATAGGACCGTGAGTCCTCCCCTCACGCGGCGCGGCCGCAGGGACTAGCATGAGGCGCATGACGGACCAGACGAGCCTCGCGGCGACACTGCGCGTGTGGCGGGAACGGTTGACGCCCGATCAGGTGGGCTTACCGCTCCGGCCCTCCCGCCGGACAGCCGGGTTGCGCCGCGAGGATCTCGCCGAGCGCTCTGGGCTGTCAGTGGATTACGTGATTCGGCTCGAGCAGGGCCGCGCGACCACACCGTCTGGGCAGGTGGTCGCTGCGCTCGCGGGCGCCCTGCAGCTGAATGTCACAGAACGCGATCACCTGTACCGCCTGACAGGGTTGCAGCCTCCGGGCGACCGGCTGGTGCGTGACTGTCTCACGCCCGGCGTGCACCGCCTGCTGACGCGGCTGGGGGACGTGCCGGTTTCGGTGTTTGCGGCTGACTGGCAGCAGATCTGGTGGAATGACAGCTGGGCAGCGTTGATCGGCGATCCTTCTGCCGTTTCTCCGGAGCACCGGAACTTCGCGGCCTCGCGGTTTCCCGTCCCAGGGTGTCCCGCACGGGTGGAGGCCTGGCCTGTCCGGGTCACCGACCTGGACGCTTCAAAGCGCGGTCTCGTCGCGGACCTGCGTCGTGCCAGCGCCCGTTATCCCACCGACGCGCGTCTGGGTGCCCTGATCCAGCGGCTGCTCGGGGGGAACGCCGAATTCGTCCGGATGTGGCAGTCCGGAACGGTCGGCGAACACACGGAGGACCAGAAGGTCGTCGAGCATCCGGTCGTCGGTCACGTGCGCGTCGACTGTGACGTGCTGACGGCCGGTGATGCCGACCTCAGGATTGTCGCGCTGACGGCCGAAGCGGGGAGTCCCGACGCGCACCGCATCGAACTGGCTCGACAGGTGGCCCGGACCGGAACGACCTGAGGATTTGGCCGTGACCGGGAGGCCCCTGACGTCACGGCGGAAGTGCACCGACGGCCCCTGCGCTGGGGGCCTGTCAGCGTCAGGATGGATCTGGGTGGAAGATGGCCTCAATCGGCTGGCCAAATTCACGGGCGATCCGGAACGCGAGGGGGAGGCCAGGGTCGTAGCGGCCGGTCTCCAGGGCGTTCACCGTCTGCCGTGACACGTTGAGGCGGTCCGCGAGGGCGCCCTGCGTCCAGCCTCGCGCCTCGCGGAGTTCCCGCAGGCGGTTGTTCACGCGCGCTCCGCCTGAGCGGCGAGCATCGCCGTGGTGACGGCCCACGAGAACATCCCGGCCGTGAAGGGCACCCAGGGCAGCGCTGGGTGCTGGAGCCCGGCGAGCGTCAGGAACGCGACCGTGATGGAGGTGGCCATGGCCACGACGAAGCCCACACCCAGCCCGCGCAGGAGGATCAGTTGCTGGTAGTCGTCGCTGCGTCCCAGGTGTCGGACGCTGGCGCGGATGACCAGCAGCAGTGGCAGCACCGGCAGGATGGCCCACAGGAAGCGCCACGCACTGTGGCCTTTGAGGTCCCCCCAGGTGATCACGGCCGCCAGGATGATCAGGTAGCCGAGGATGCCGGGCCAGAACTCGCGGGCGTAGGTGCGGGCGCGGGTCCGGTCGCCGGTGGACGGCGCCGTGCTGTCAAGTTTGTTTGTCATGCCTGATCATGGCGCGGGTACGCCGGTATGTCAAGCTTACTTGACAGGGCGTCGTGGAGGGCCGCGGGCGGTCTGTCCCTCAAGCCAGCCCGCGCGCCCGAATCACCAGCCGACGCACCAGTGGTTTGGCCCATGGAAGGCCCGCGTGGTCGGCACCGAGTGAGGCACGCTCCAGCATCGACCGATGCGTCCCGTGGGTGCTGCTTGGGCGGGGTCGTGCTGCCCACGGCGTCTCCAGGGCCGCCTGAACGGTCGGACGGTGATGCCGCCGTGGAGGTGGACGCCACCGTGATGCTCAGCGTGGGTGTGCCGCCACGACATAGCTGGCCTGCACGAGGCCGCTTGGGAACGCCTGGCTGCTGGTCAGCTGCCACTGCTGTTCAGTGAGGGTGCGGCTGAACAGGGCAATACCAGAGCCGAGCATGATCGGCAGCCAAGAGAAGGTCAGGTGGGTCACCACGCCGGCCTGAAGGGCCTGACGAACAACGTGACCGCCGTCGAGGTAGATGTGATGGTGTCCGGCCAGCCGGACCTGCTGCACGAGATCGCTGAGCTCGCCGTCAAAGGTCTCCTCGCCGTGGCGGGCCAGAAGTGGCCGGCTCGTCAGGACCACGACGCGCTTGCCCGTAAAAGGCCACTCGGGGAAAGTGGTCACCACGTCGTAGGTGGTTCTGCCCAGCACCATGACGTCTACAGACGCCATCAAACTGGAGTACCCCGTGTCTTCCGGTGGGTCGGTCTGAACGATGCTGAGCCAGTCGAGACTGTGGTTCTCGCGGGCCAGGTAGCCGTCGAGACTGATGCCGAGAAACACGCTGACACGCAGGGCAGGCGTCATGACCTAATTCTACATCGTAGAATTAGGTCATGGTGCCGCACGCCACAGGAGACGGACAGAACCGCCCAGCCCTCCGCAATCGCGGTCGCCCCAGGACCGGCAACGCGCTGACCGAGGCGGCCATCCTCGAGGCCGCCCTGACCCTGCTGGAGTCCCGAACAGTCACGTTCTCCCTGCGCGCACTGGCCCGGCACCTGAAGACTGATCCCATGGCGCTCTACCACTACTTCCCCAACAAGCAGGCCCTTCTCGCCGCGGCCGTTCACTCTGCTTTCAGCCAACTGGACCTGACTGAGGCCGATTTCCAGCCCGAAGATGACCTGGTGAAGCGCCTGGAGACGCTCGCAGGACACTACGTGGCGGCCATCGAGCGGTACCCCGGGCTGACCGTCGACATCATCGCCGGCCACGTGCCGGCCCAGGCCGTCATGGCCCACTTTGACCGGCTGTTCGCGCAGGCCACCGCACCGCTGAATCTCCCCCGCACGGCCGTGTCCGAGGCGGGCCACGTCCTGGTGGATTATCTGCATGGGGTCATGCTGGCCGGGCAGGTGGCAGGTCAGGTCTGGCGGACCGGCGTTCGCCTGATCGCGGCGGGCATGCATCACCAGCAGTCCAGCGAGCGTCGAAGCTGATCCACCGCACCGCACCGCGCGCTCGCCGCCCACTGATCCGGCCTGCAGCGGCGCGCCATGTCCACTGGGGATCGTCATCCGACGCTGGGCTCTGCACCGCCACCTGCTGCCCTCGGCCACGGGTGGCGGGCGGCCCCACCAGGGTCAGGAGGACGATCAGGCCTCACGGTATTCACAGGACGACCAGAAGTGCAGGGGGTTCTGCGGACGCCGATCAGCCGACGGAGCAGTTCGTGGATCTGTGTCGGCCGAGTGGGCCTCAGGGCACGTGGGACGCCAAACTGTACGCCCGGCTCAGCATTCCGTCCTCTCCGGTCAGCTGCGCCCATCGTGAGCCGGGAGGGCCCCTGTGAACAATGCTCCCATCATGACCCGGCGCAGTGGGCTGGATCGAGGGCAGAACGAATACGGTGTGCCGCGCCCGCCGCGGGTGCTGGCCAGAACCCGTGGCGGGCGGACGTCGGTCCCTCAGGTCTCGTCTCACTTGATGAGCTGGCGCACCTCCCGGAATGCGGCGGCAAACTCGTCCGTGTCGGGCAGTGGTGGCGCACGACGCTCCTCAGCGGGCGGCAGGATCAGTGGCGGGGGGCTGCCCTGCCCGAGCAGACCGTTCACCGCGACAGCCGCGTTCCCCACGCCCCGCAGCAGGCGGTTCGCGTGCAGGCGCTCCCGCAGTGAGCAAGGAGTCGGTTTGCGCGTGAGTTCGCTGTGGTCATCCATGGCCTCTCCTGACTGCTCGTCTGCCGCTGGCGGACTCACCGGCGCCGCTCGAACCGCTTGAGGTAGTCCGCGAGCGGCTCGAGACCAACCGCCGCGCGGCGCTGGTCGACCCTGGTGGGATCGTCCAGGCGGATCGGGGAGGCTCTGTTTTGCACGCCGCCGTAATGCACCTGCGTGCCGTACACCTGCGACTCCCCACGGCCAAGCCGCACCCGGTCCGTGAGATACGCGAAGTGCTGCGCTTCCCGGAGGGTGCTACGCTGCTGCGTGATCAGGTCCAGCACGCATGCCTGCACCATCAGCGCCTGGTCGGCGTGCTGCGCGAGCAACCACGCGTCCAAGGGCAGGTTCACCGACGTCGCCTTACGACGTGAACCGCCGCACCACTCAGGTCAGGTGCGCCTCAAACCAGCGTCGCGCGGCGGTCCACCGGCTCAGGTCAGCTGGAGTCGGCACAGGGTCCGTCATGACGCCTGTACGGGAGGTGCACCGAAGAGCTGCGGGCGGTCCAGTGCCTTGCGGAGCAGGGCCGCCAGTCGGGCCTGTTCCGTGGCGCTGAGGTGCGCGAACAGCGAGGTCTGCCGGGCGGTCATACGGGCCAGTGGACGCCGCAGCGCCAGCTGACCCGCATCGGTGAGCACCGCACTGTCCATGCGCCGCGTGATGAGCCCCTGCGCGGTCAGGTCCGCGAGGAGCTCGGTCAGGTCCCCGATGAACCGGAGGCGGGCGCTCAGCGCCTTCAACGTGAGCCCTGGCGACGCCTGAATGGCCGCGAGCAGATGAACGGCCTCCACGCTCAGCGCGGACGAGGCGACCTTCGCGGCAAGGTGCACGTGCAGGTCATGGGCGAGCCGCACGACCAGGGTGGAGAGGTCTGCCGAGCGCCGTTCGGTGCGGGAAGACAGGGATGAGTCGACCGACATGCGCCGACCCTCCCGGCTGGCGCGAACGACAGGGTGAGCAGGTCGCGTCCGTGGTGCTCATGAACAGCCCCCACCAGATGGTGGGGGCTGTGGACCAGGACGCTGCGTGCTTAGTGCAGGTGTGCCTGAACGTCAATCACAGCGTCGCTGTTGCTGACCATGGTAATGGTGTAGTCGCCAGGCTGGTACTGGTCGCCGAATTCGATGTAGCCGGTGTTGTTACCGCCGTAGAAAATCGGCTGGTTGGAGCCGTCAGGGGCGGTCAGCGTGGCGGTGAAGTCACCGGGGCCGCTCAGGACCGACATCCAGACGTGCATGTAGCTGTAGCTGCCGTCCCAGTGCACCTTGAAGGTGTTGACCTGCCCGGCCATAAATGTGACGGCGTTGGTGTTCCAGTCGTAGGCGGGCGTGATGTTGTAGGTCACGCCGGTGGGCGTGGTGGCGGTGATGGTCTGCTCAGCGCGGGTTTCGTTGCCGCTGGTGTCCTCCGCGATCACCACGACGCTGTAGTCCCCGTCCTTGGCGGGCGTCCACGCGGCCGTCCAGTTGCCCTGGCTGTCGCCGGTCAGGGCCGCGACGCCGCCACTCTGCTCGGCGGGGTTGTTGCTGGCCACGAGGTTGCCGTCCACGTACGCACGGACGTTCTGCACGCCCTGGTCGTCCCCGACCGTACCGGTCAGGTTCAGCGCGGCGCCCGTCGAGGCCGAGGCGGTCGCGAAGGTCAGCGTGGGCATGACCGTGTCGGTGGTCAGCCCGTTGGTCTGGATCTGCTTGGCGAAGCTTTCGCTGACCGTCTGGTAGCTGGCGGTGTCCGTGCCGGCGACCTGCACCCACGCCTGGAAGGTGGCGGTGACGTTCAGTTCACTGTCGGTGTCCGTACCGCGCGACGTGACGTTCACGCCGATCTTGCTGCCCGCGCCGTTCAGCACGCCGTCGCTGACGTTACCCAGGGTGTAGGTCACGGGGCCGATGTCGCTGGTGGGGACGGTGGCGGACGCGCCGCTGTTCACGGGTGCGGTTTTCAGGTTGAGGCTGAGGTTGAACGTCGTGTCGGTGTACAGCTCGTTCATGCTCAGGCTGGGTGCCAGGGTGCTGGTGGCCGCGTCGTACACCGCGTGGGATTTGATGCGGATGACGGTGTTGTTCTTGTCGACCGTGCCGGCGTTCTCCGCGGCGGGGCCGTACGCGAGGAGGGTGGCGCTGGTCGCGTCGTCCTTGACCTTGTTTTCGAAGGTGTAGTCCCCTTTGGGGAGGAGCAGGAGGCGGTGGTAGCTGTTGGCGCTGTTCAGGGTCAGGGTGGTGGCGCCGGTGCCGGTGGGGTCGTAGGTGGTGCCGTTGAAGGTGACGGTCTTGCCGGCGCTGTCGCGGACGGTCACGTCGTAGTGGCGGGCGGGGGCGTCGCCGGTGAGGCCCTGTGCGCCGAGGCCCTGCCCTGCGAAGGCGGGCGCGCTGACCTCGACCTTCATGAGGGGTCCTTTGGCGGTGGGGGTGACGGCGCGCTGGCCGCAGGACGCGAGGGCCAGGGTGAGGGTGGTCAGGGCAAGGGTGGTGTTGAGGACTGAACGCATGGGTGCTCCTGTGGCGCCTTCCGGGGAAGGGGCCGTGCGTGAAAGGCGTGGTGTGATGCGCGGTGGGCGCGGTCGAACGCAGGCAACTTAGTGAATGTGTCGTTAGCGCAGCGTTAAGAGCCTCGGCAGGGGCGGCAGGAAGGAACGCGTCAGGACTCCAGGCCGGTGTGCAGGCACGCCAGCGGAAAGAACTCGACCCGGGGGCCGTGGACGGGGAGACGCTGCGGTGGGCGCACCACTGGCTCAGTCGGACCAAGGTGCCCGGGTAAGGGCCCGACATCATCGCCTCGCATCAGGTTGCTGTTTAAAAATTCACCTGTGCCTCATACTCTGCGGCTGGTCATTTCACAGAAACCTTACAACGTGAGATGGTTCCATGAGTCTGCAGTGGGCCCTTCCCTGAGTTGCCCTGCCATCCTGCTGACCACAACGCACGCGTGGAAGCCAGGCGCCGCCTCGATGGTGGGCAACGTTGACCGGACGCCCAGGGCCACGCCAGGACACGCCGTCCGGCAGTCGAATATCCCGACGCTCCTCCTTCTGGCGCCACACGCCGACCACCCGCGTCACCGCCTGCCGCGTGGCCCGGAGCAACAGGCCCAGGCCAGCGGCCCGGAGCCGATATGCCAGGGCTGACCGGGTACCGTTCAACCCCCGCTGCCGCAGCACCTCGCGGCTCACGGGGACCAGCCCGGCCGCTCTCATGCAGGGTCCGCGCATGACACGTGAGGCCTTCTTCCGGCGCGGTCGTCATGAAGCAGGTCACCGTCACGCCCAGGTGCACCGCGAGGTGCTGCAGGGAGACGCAGTTCATCTGGCCGTGCGCTTCAGTGTCTAGGTTCAGCGCCAAGGTGTCCATTTCGATCCTGGGCACGGCCAGGCGGGCTGCTGTAGTAATGCAGTCGTCATCATATCGGGCCTGACAACTGACTCGGTGTACACGCCAGTAGCCCCCTTCCTCGAGCACCGCCCGGGATGAACAGTGAGAAGCCCACACAAGGTCGCCGTTTCCCCGCTTTCAGCGTTTGGTGACGTGAGGGGCGAGGCCACCGCTGCCGATAGGCGCTTTCCTGCCGCGCTCATCTGGTCGGGTGCGCCGCGTGTAAGGACGCTGTGACCCGCCAGCCAGCAGAGTATGAGGCAAGAATGAAGTTCTTCACCATTCCTCCCGGTGCGCTCGCCCAGGCCTTCCCGACCCGGGCCAGGGAGGCTCAGCCGTCCACCCGTATTCACCAGGCGCCCCGACGCTCCTGGACAGGAGTCTCCATGCGCCGCACCGTCTCTGCTCTCGCGTGTCCATCCCTCGCCCTACTCCTTGCGTCCTGCGGGCACAGCACCGCCACACCCACCGCCAGTCCGCTTACCGAACTGCGCCTGAGCGCCACTGGATTCATGGTGGGCGCCGCCCCCCAGGACCTCGGTGGCCTCGGCCTCACCAGTGACGCTCCGGCTCGCCACGTCGTCGTCACCGTACGTGACGACTCCGGCCAGGTCGTCACGTTCAACGGCACCACCTACGACCCCACCGGCACCGGCGCAGCCACGGTCGAACTCAACAGCGGCAACCTGTTCCGCCGCACGCTGCTGCTCCCCTCCGGCACCTACACCTTCGAGAACGCCGTCAAGGACGACGCCACCAACGCCACCCTCCTCGCATATGGCCCCGCTGCCGAGAACGCCGGTACCCTCACCACCACCGGGGGCAGCGTCCGCCTGACCGCGCACGCGGTCATGGACCCGGCCAGCAGCGTCCTGGCCCCCACCGAGAACGTCCCCCAGCTGTTCACCGACAGCACCGTCAACCTGGCCCTCAGTCCCAAAACGGCGGGCGTGAACGGCGCGTCCGCGACCGTGCCCACCAGCGACATCAGCGCGGTCACCTACAGCCTCGGGAGCCCAACCGACGGTGTCCTCAACGGGGCGGGCAGCAAGGTGGGCGTGAACGTGACGGCGCGTGGCGCGGCCGATGACACCACGCTGAACGTCACCGCCAGCTTCAGCGCCTGGATCCGCGTCGCCGGGACGGACACGGCCACCTTCCAGAGCGTCAGCGTGAGTTACGCCCAGGGCATCGCCATGTACGCGGTGGTGCAGCAGGCGGCGCCGCTCATGGGCTTCGCGCCCATCTCCGGTCCGCCGCTCAACCGGGGCTGACAAGCCCCGCGACAGCTGACACGCAAGGCCGTCAGCGCCCCACTGTCATACACGGGGCGCTGACGGCCGGCCCGCTTGCGCGCCACGCCAGCACGGGGTGACGGTGGACAGATTGAACGCCTGGAGACCCACGCAGTCACCCATGGGCAGCAGTCCTGATCGGCAGGCGGTCCTGCCCGGCCGCAGGGGCAGGGCGGCCCGCACCAGCCAGACCGTCCACCTGCGCGGGGACAGCACGAGGTGGACGAGCAGATCACGGTGTCCGCCCACCTTGACCGATGGGGCAACGGCAGGCCGCCTCGATGCCGCGGTCCCGGTCAGGATGTCGGGCGGGCAGGGCCCGGCAGCAGAAGCGCGGTGTCCCCCAAGCGTCGCGGCCACCAGACCGGCTCGGGTGCCGGTTGCAGAGACGGCCGAGCCCTCACCGGGCACCGCCACGGACACCGGTGACGCCGTCCACCTGATCCGCAGGGCCACTGCGCTTACCGCCGGCATGACCCCAGCGAACCGTGCAGCTCCGGGACGGGTCTGCGGCCGGGGTGAAGAACGGCGTGCGAGCGGGCCCATGCGCGCGCCGCTCTTCGGACCTCGTGGTTCAATCCTCTGTCCGCAATGCGGCATGCGCGTTCTCAGGACCTACCGGCTGGAGCGGAACCGGCCTGATCCACGGGTGCGTGCAGTCGGTAGCGTTTGCTCCTGGCCTGAAAGCACCACTGATCGGGTCGCCGCAGGATGTCCGCGTCAGACATGAGTCCTGGTGGGTAACCCATTCGCTGGTGGCCGGGCCGCCGCCCCATGAATTCATAAGGAACGCCCACCAGGGGCGGGCGTTCTTTTTAGACGAGCTGGGGGCGTCTGACTTACTGGGCCCAGATCTGGACGGTCTGGTCGACGCTGGACACCACCGTGAAGATGTAGCTTCCGGGTGCCCCCGTCAGGTTGTACAGCTCAGCGTCGTTGTTGGCGTCGTAATAGGGATCCGTCGTCAGCGTCTGACCGGCGCTGTTCTTGAGAACGCCGGACAGCGTCGAGCCGGCGGACCAGGTGTAGTTCCAGGCGTAGATATAGGTCCTGGCGCCGTTGATCCTGAAGGTCTGGGGCACGCCCGCTTTGAACGCGAAGTCCTGGTAGTAAGCCCCGCCCGTTACGTTGATCTCTTGGTAGTCGTTGGCGGTAACGGACTGGTCGACGCGGGTTTCGTTGCCGCTGCTGTCCTCGGCGATCACCGTCACGGCGTACGTGCCTGCGGCCCCGACCAGCCACGGCGCGCTCCAGCCCCCGTTGCTGTCGCCGGTCACCGCGGCGACGTTGTCGCTGGGGTCCATGCTGGCGACCAGGTTGCCGTCCACGTACACGCGCACGCCCTGCACCATCACGTCATCGCCGACTGTGCCCGCGAGGGTCGCGGTGGTGTTCACGGTGGGCGCCGCGGCGTTCAGGCTCAGGGTGGGCATGACCGTGTCGGTGGTCATCACGTTCGTCTGGATCTGCTTGGCAAACGCGATGCTGACGGGCTGGTAGCTGGCCGTGTCGCGGCCACTGTCCTGCACCCAGGCGCTGAAGCTGGCCGTGACGTTCAGTTCGCTGTCGGTGTCCGTGCCGCGGCTGGTGACGTTCACGCCCACCTTGCTGCCTGCCCCGTTGAGCACGCCGTCCGTGACGTTGCCGAGGGTGTAGGTGACCGCGCTGATGTCGCTGGTGGGCACCGTGGCCATGGCCGCGCCGAAGGTGGCGGTCTTGAGGTTGAGGCTGAGGTTGAACTTGGTGTCGGTGTACAGCTCGTTGAGCGTCATGCTCGGGGCGAGCGTCGTGTTGGCCGGGTCGAGCACCGCATGGGACTTGAGGCGGATCAGGGTGGAGGCCGCGTCCACGGTGCCCGGGTTCTCGCTGCCGGGACCGTAGCCGAGCAGGACGTTGTTGGCGTCGTCTTTGACCTTGTTCTCGAAGGTGTACTGCCCGGCGGGCAGCAGCAGGGTCTGCTTGAACTGGTTGGCGTCGTTCAGCGTCAGGGTGGTGGTGCCGGCGCCGGTGGGGTCGTAGGTGGTGCCGTTGAAGGCGACGACCTTGCCCTTGCTGTCGCGGACGGTCACGTCGTAGTGGCGGGTGGGGGCGTCGCCGGTGAAGCCCTGCGCACTCAGGCCCTGCTGAACCCCGGAGAGTGTGCCCATGGGGGCGGCGACGTCCACCTTGACGAGCTGGGCGACGGGGGCGGTGGAGGTGCCGCAGGAGGCGAGGGCGGCGGTGAGGGCGGTGAGGGCGAGGGTGAGCTGAATGCGGTTTTGCATGGGGCTCCTGGGCCAGGACGGTGGGCGTCCCAGCGGCATGGGGGAAGTTGCGGGGGTCGCACCACTCGCTCGGTTCACGCCAGGTGCCCGGGTACGGCGTGAAATTCATTGCGTCGCCCCATGAGCATGCCGTGAGTTTTCTTACAAAGTTCTTTTTTCACTCACCCGAATGGGGGCCCCACCTCGCTGGGTGCTGCGCCGAACGATGGAGGACAGTGTGCCTGACCTATCTGGCCCTACACTCCTGTCCCCAGGTCAGGCCATGATCCTGTGCCCTGCCGCGGTACCGCCTTGCAGCGACGCACCTCGCCGGGCGGGTCGAAACCATCTCTGCTGGACCACACCCGTTCATGACGCAGGCGCCTACGACAGAGCGGCGGTTCCAGGATGACCGGGCTGGTGGCCGCTCCAGTGGATTCAGACGACCGGGCAGCGGTGATCAGAAGGCCTTCTCCATCAGCCCGCAGCGGCACCAGTCGGTGATCACAGGCCGCCCGCGCACGGTCCTGCCCTGACTACAGCAGCGGCCCCCAGCGCGCAGTTAGGCCCGTCGGGCGGCAGCATTGGGTGCCCTTGAGGGTGCTGGTGACCTTAGCTCGTGATTTAAGCCGACCGCGCATGTTGCGGTCGTTTGTTCTAGGATCGGAAGTCGTCAGGCGCTCTTCTTCAAGGCGGGGAAGCGAGGCGCTCGGCCTGAACCCTTCCCTTTCGGTCGTCCGGGTGAACGGCCCGACGGTTTTGGCGCGCACGCTGGACTCCCTAGGGGTACCAGCAACTGGACAAAACCCTGCCGGACTCGACTTGGCGTCAAGCGACCACGTTCCTGTGGTCGCTGCCACGGAAGACGGGTATCGGTCACCACTGGCTGGGCCAAGCGCAGTTGGGTGAAGGCCAGCAGCACCAACAGCGTCCAACGGTCCGCTTGCTCCGGATGACGCAGACGTGGTGTTTCCCAGTTCAGCGTCTGTTTGCAGAAGCGGAAGGTATGTTCCAGATCGAACCGACGCGTGTAGGCGCGCCACAACATCGCCAGATCCGGCACGCCCGGTCCCCGCCACCAGAGCCAGAACGCCTGCGGTTGACGCGTTTCCCGGGGCAACTTCGCCACCTCCAACAACAACACGGTCCCGCTGTACGTCGGCTTGAAGTGACGCGATCCTGGCCGAGTGTCCTGAGTGGTCTTGACGTGGAGCCCTGTCCAGGCACGGACATGGACGGTCCCGTACTGCTCCGTGGTTTCCAGATGCTCCAGATGGGGTGCCGGCCAGGTGGTCTGATCCGCGCACAGAAACTTGGCCCCATGAATGCGTGGGCGACCTCCCTGGGGACCCGGACGAGTCGTAGCATCGAAAAAGAACCGTCGATTGCGCCGCACACGGACAAGGACGCTGACTCTGTCAGCGTCCTTGAGCTTCGACAGGCGGACAGGATCGTACCCGCCATCGAAGACGAGTAGCGGCGATGCGCCGCCTGCGGGAAGCACATTCACAACGTGTTGAACCTGTTCGTCAGCCAGCTCGTGCGCTGTTCGGCCAGGAGCAACTCGACGCACATCAAGGGGTGCAGTCCAGCTGCTGCTGACGGGTCCAAGCTGGGCGACCCAAGAGTAGGACCAGCCCGCGACAACAGGTTTTCCAGCGCTGTGACGACTCGGATGATAGAAGTACCCCCGCTGTGGACTGGTCTCGGCATCGTTCCGGACCCAGGTCGAGGTATCGATGGCAAAGACGAGTGGATGGTCGGCGTTCAGGGTGGTGCCGACGAGTGCTCGAACACGCTCGGCATCGAGCGTGCCCTTGGTCAACGCTGCGTACAGGTATAGGTTCTCCGATGAAGCTATCCAGATGGGCCAGTCCCAGCTCTTTCAGGAGCAGACTGAGTGGTGCGGCAGATCCGGCGAAATCTGCTCAGGCCCGTCAGAACCGCCTTCGTGTACACAAGCGCGAGATGTTCAATGTTATTCACACTCGCACAGGTCGCCCCTCCCGACCTCCACCGCGACCAGGTCAGTCAATGCCGCCCCTTGAGGCAGACGAGGCATCTTGAAGTTGTGGTCGTACTCGAACGTACGGAGGAGCCGTCCTGGCCGGAGTCGGGTGTGGGTCGAACTGAGCGGGCTGGCTCCGCCGTATGGCGAGATACGACCTGGGTTGGTCTGACGTACAGAGTGCTGCGGTTATGGCTCGTCGCGTCGGTGCTTGTCGACGACCTTACCTGCGAGACGCAGGGCGCGCCTATACGCCTGGTCGTTGGTGAAGCCGCTGGCCGCCATGCGGGCAGGGTGGTCGCGGAGGCTGGCGCGGCGCAGGGCGCTGAGGGGAATGTGGGGGATGTCGGCGACCTTGCAGGCTTTCCAGAGCTGCATGCGGAGGTCCTCGGGGGTCATGGGGAAGATGGGCAGGGCCTTTTCGGTGGCGTAGAGGGGGCCACCGGCTTCCTTGAGGAGGGGTTCCAGCGCGCGCTGGGCCGGTTGGGAGAGGACCGTCACGGTCCTGGCGCGGAGCAGTTCGCCCGTGCTGGGCTCGTACCTGGACCAGTTCAACCCGAGCAGTTCCCTGACCTGGAAGGCGTGCTCATCGATGAGGGTGAGGGCCGCGTACAGCTCGGGGCCGCTGGTTTTCGCCGTCTTCAGGAGCTGTTCGATGTCTTCGCGGTCTGGGATGGGGTCGCTGGCGTGTTCGCTGCCGGGGTTGGGGTAGCCGGTCATGGGGTTGATGGTGAGGACACCTTCGGTGATCAGGGCGTCGTAGAGGACGCGCAGCGTGACGACGCGGGCGGTGAGGGTGTTGATTTTGAGGGGGCCGGGGCCGCGGTTGGGGGTGGAGAGCGGGCCGGCGAGCCAGGTGTGGAAGTGGGATGGGGGCTGGAGCAGGTCGATTTCGTCCACGTGTGCCTGTGTAAAGACCTGTTTGAGGTTGCTGTGGACCTGGGCGAGGGGGCGGCTGAGGGCGTCGACCCCGAGGGTGGCGGCGATGGTGTCGAGGTCGTAGTCGCGGAAGGCTTTTGTCAACTTGAGGGCGCGTTCGTCGGCGGGGTGGAGGGTGTCGCCTGGCATCTCACCAACAGTGTATGGGACTGTATAGAACAATAGAACAAAGGAGCGACTCTGGCCAACTTCCTCATTCCTCAGCTGCCAGGACTGGAGCTCAGGTCGGTGGGAGGATCCCACGTCGATCACAACAGCCAGCAGATAGCGCTCACGCCAGAGCCCCAGCCCTACGCCTGTGGAGAGAACCCTGTTCCGGGGTCGCGACAACGTGACTCCGGAACAGAGCTGGAGGGCGTCTCCTGGCCTGAACGCCGTTTCACTCGGCTGGTTTCACGAGTGCTCCACATCAGTGGGCCTGTCCCCTGTGCCCCGTTGCTGTTCAGCTGACTTAAACGCGGGGCCGTGCCCTGACGGTGCTGGGGCTGGGTCGTGGTGGGCGACCGCCTGGGCGAACTGGACGACGCGGTCATAGTGCGTCCTGTTGAGGTACCCGAGGTGAGTGGCGCTCTGCGCGTGGTCCCTCAGGGCGGCGCGGCGGAGTGCGCCTGGGGGAATGAAGGGGAGTTCCGCGTGGCGGGTGACCTGCAGGATGCGCAGCCGCAGGGCGTCTTGTGAGTCGTACGGGAATATGCGCAGGGCCGCCACCGTCTCCAGGGTGCCGTCGAAGAGCGGGTTGTAGCCGGCGCGGTGATGCAGGCGTTCCACGGCGGTGGCGGCTTCCGGCGTGAGTGGACTGACGACGTCGCCACGCAGCAGCGTGCGGCCTTGCGGGTTGAACGCCGCCCACTTGATTCGCAGGAGGGACGCGACCGGGACAGCGTGATGCCACAGCAGCAGCAGCGCGGCGTGCAGGGCGGCATCTGAACGGGCCGCGTGCACCAGCGCGGCCAGGGTTTCCCGCGGCGGCAGGGGATCGGTGCGCCGCTCAGGGGCCGGGGAGTGAAAGTCGAGGAGTGGGTCGCCCTGGATGACGCCGAGGTGCCGCAGGGCCCGGTACAGGGCGCGGAGGGTAAGCACGCGGCTGGTGCGGGTGTTGGGTTTGGCAGGAGTGCCGTCCGCGTTGATGAGGAGGACCTCACTGAGCCACGCGTGAAAATCCGCGGGCGGGCGGAGCAGGCTGACGTAGTCGCGCTGGGCGGCCGTGACGATGGGGCGGAGGTTACTGATGAGCTGAGCGGGCCGGCCCGCGAGTATGCCCTGGGCGTGCAGGGTACTGACGAGCGTATCGAGGTCGCCGGTGTGGAGGGCGTGGGTGAGGGTCCGGGCCTGCTCATCCGCGGGGTGAACCATACTGAAATCATATCTCAATGACAGATATGAGGTAGTATGAAACATTGTCTATTAGTACGAGCCGCTCAACACGATACCTTGCGCTTCAGCACGGGCAGAAGCAGAAATGAGACTCTGACTGGATTGCGCATCCATGGAACGCAAGCGGACAGCTCAAAATCTTCTCATATCTGTATCCACATACATACCGAGCAGATGCGCACTGCTGCTGAGTGACGCCAGCTGGGGCACCACCCGTCAGAATCTCATGAGGGAAGCCATGACCCAGACCTGCCGCGCGACAGGCACCTACCGAGGTCACACCCAGGTACCTATGCGAGTCACGCGGGCTGTCTGGGCGCCCCGGACATCCCCGTACGTGATTCAGTCAGAACTGAGCAACGATCTTGCCATCAACAAAACGGACGTTGACCGGCTTCAGGAAGGTCGTCGTCACCGGCACGTCAAGGCCAGTCGAGAGATTCTGAGTCTGGCAGGTCAATGTGTACCGGTAGGTGTCTATCCCGGACGGATCATAGGGGTCCAATCGCACGATCGAGGTTCCTGGCGCAGTGACGTCAAACGAGGGGACTGCGACGGCCGGGACGTTCCCCTCACTGATGTTGGTGTACGTGTACTTGCTGGTCACGTCCGTTCCGTTGTTCAGCACCTGAATGGTCCAGTTAACGGTCTGACACTTCGTGATCGCCGATCCCTCAACCTGAATCACGGGCGTGTTCGGTGCAAGTGGGGGCGCGTAGGGACCACACGCGGTCAGTGTGGCCGCGCCGATGGCGACAGTCATGAACTGGTGGCTCGTCAGGAACGGTTTGTCAGTCTGAATGGCCCGTGTCGAACATCATCTGCTGGTGATAGAGCGCATCGCACACCTGACCGGCCTCCTAGGAAAGCGTCGCCATAGACTCGACCTTGTGAACCTCCCAGACATCGGCATGAGTCCCGAACTGGCCCGACTGGACGACGCAGCCCGCGCTGTCGCCGATCACTGCAAGCGCGCCCCAGACCAGAGAATCCAGGGGCTCCAAGACCCAACCTTCCAGTATCAGATTGAGGCCATGCGCTACCGACTTGCGCTGACCGACCGGGTGGCCGAGTTAGAACGACAGTTAGTGGGTCGGTACTACAAGCATCTTCCGGTGCGTTGGTTCAGTGAACTGAATGCCGAAGAGCTGCTTCGTGTGCTCCCCACCCTCATCGAGGCGACCTTGGACTGGGGCCACGGCAACGGCTATCTGATGTGGTTCGCGTATGGCTGCCTGGACAGTCTGCCGCGGGATCAGGCGCGCGACCTCTACCTCGAGGTCTTCGCCCGGTCCATGCGGGTGTATGGCATGACGGGTGAATCGCTGAACGAACGACTGATCCACTCGGCAGAGACGTTCGTCACGAGTCAGCAGATCTACCACTCGAAGACCGGACACGAGTGTCAAGCCGCACTGCGGGACGTGATCCGGGTCGAAATGGGCGAGCATTTCGTGACCCTCTACGATCAGGAGTGGGTGAGCATTCGGGCGGACGATGCAGCGGACACAATGTCTGATGGGCCCACGAAATGGACAGACCAAACTTGACGGCCCACTGGAGGGTGAATGTCACAAGGATCCTCATGTAGGGAAGCGAGAGGCTGGACTTATGGCGCTCACGCGACCTCGCTCCTCTGCCTGATGCTCTTCAAATGGCACGGTTAATGGTAGTGAATAGGATGCGTATGCGCCAGCACGGGCGCTCCCACGACACCGTGGGGGCCGGACCCGGCGCTTACTGCATCGGCACGCCGTTGACTTTGACACCGGTCTGGTCGAGCTGCACATCGGTCACGAGGCGGCTGCCTTTCTTGACCAGAATGCCCTGCTCCTGAGCGGCCTGCAGCATCATACCCACGTCCGACTCGCCCGGGGCGAGGTCCCCGGCCAGCGCCTCGATCGCCTGCGCCTCACCTTCAGCGTGCGCCTGCACAGTCAGCAGGGACATCAGGGCGGCGGGGTTGAGCATCAGGGTGCTCCAGTCGACGTTCGCGCCGGCCTTCAGGGCGGCTTTGGCAGTGAGCTGCACCTCGTCCTTGCCGCTCCCCACTGAGAACCGGTCGATGGACACGGTGGGCGCTCCTTTCAGCACCGCTTCGATGATCGGGTTCAGGACGTCCGGATCGAAGTCCTCAGCTTCGAGGTCGAGTCGGCTCAGTTTTGCCAGCGCCTGGCGGTCGAGGTGCCCCACCGTGACCTTCAGGTTCAGGTTGTCGAGCGCCTGGTCTTCGAAGGCCGCTGTGGCGACGTGGTAGGTGGCGCTGCTGGACACGAACTTCGCGTCGCTCTGGACTGCACTTTCGGCTTTGACCGGCCCGAAACTGAACAGCGTCTTGCCATCCTGGGTGGCCTGGACCGCCCCGACGTTCAGCGTGGCCGCAGCGTCCCCCAGCCCGTCGGCGGCGTTCTCGCCGGTCATGAACCACGTCGAGCTCCCGACCGTCACGAGGCCCCCGTCACCTTTCATGGTCAGCCCGGGCCACTGCCCGTCGGAGCGGACACGGTCACCTTCGGCGGTCACGGTGCCGCTCGCGGCCTTCCAGGTGGCGGTCATACCGTCCTCGGTGAACTGGCCTTCCGGCACGCGGTAGGTCGTGACGCTGTTTCCCCCGAACTTGACGAGGGTCTGCAGGCTGATCTTCTGACCGCCGAACGCCTGGTCCAGCGTCTTCTGAACCTCCGCCGGGAAGGTGACGTCCGTCGTGACCGTCGCTGCACCGAACGCCTTGCCCTCGGGGAACGGACCATTGTGCACGTGGCTGGTCAGCGTGATCACGAAGGGCTCGTCGCTCTCCGGCATCAGGGTGAGGGTGGTGACCTGCGTGCCACCCAGGGCGTTCCCCTGGTACGGGCTGCTGACCATGGTCGCCAGGCCGGAGTCTTCCAGGGCCTTCTTGGTACGGCCGAGCTGTTCCTGCACGTCCCGCTGGGTCTGCTGACCGGCGACGACGGCAAGGCCTGCGCCTCCCAGGAGGAGGGCAGCGGTGGCGATCAGGGCAATTCTGACTGGGGCGCTCTTCATCTCGCTTCCATGGTGGGTGACGCCCGGGTGGTTGTCTGCCTCATGTGTGGCCGCGCTGGCGGGGAGGGTCAGGCCGGCGGGAAAGAAGCGCAGGTCCACGTCGCTGTCGGAGCGCACCTCCAGCGCGAGATGACTTCACTTCCGTGGTCGCCGCCTGCGCGTGGATGGGCCGACATCGTCGGTGGTCACGCGATGCCAGAACGCGGCTCGGCATGGAAGAACCGTGAGGCGGCTTCACCACGACCCATCATCTGCCCGCCCACTCAGCACACCATGAAAAGACTGTCTAGGACAATCTTTTCTTTTCGAAAATGGGCACTGAGGGGACACGAACGGATACAGGTCAATGGGCCGCCGCACCCAGCTGGCGGCTGACCTGATGCATGACCTGCCACGCCACGCTGGACGGGGAGAGGCCCCCGGGGTGCATCACGAACGGGACGTGCAGGTCCTGCGCGACGTCGCGCAGGGTGCTGTGGGCGTGACCCATCCAGCGGACTGCGAGGATCACGAGGGCGGTGTCGGGGGTCACGTGGGCGCGGGCGTGCGTGCCGTGCGCGTACGCGTCACTCCCGATCCAGTCGAGTTCGCTCAGGTGGAGGCTCCGCGTCAGGGCCGCGTGGTGGCTGGGACTGGGAACACCACCGAGCAGCACCACGCGGCGGCCTGCGAGCAGCGCCCGCGCGGCCCGCACGTGTGCCGGCTCAGCCGGGTCAAGGTCTGTCTCGTCAGCGGAGGGGGGCCGCACGTCCACGACAGGTTCAGGGACGTGCGACGCGGCCACCTCCGCCTCATCCCCGGCCGAGCGTTCATCCGCTGCAGCAGCCTGCGCCTCAGCGGCCAGTTCGCCCAGCAGTGTGACGAGTTCTGCGCGCAGGTGCCGCTGGCGGGCGGGGGTGAGGGGCAGGGCCTGCAGGGGCCCGAACCGCTGGAAGTACGTCTCGAGGAAGGTCTGCCCGGGGAGGCGAAGGCCCGCCCGGCGGACGGTGGCCAGCAGGTGCCCGGCCGCGAGGCGCAGGGTGCTGTGGGCGCGGGCGCCCAGCGGCGTGCCCGTCAGGTGTGAGGTGACGGTCAGGGCCTGCACGGTGAGGTCCAGTTCCGGGCGCAGCAGGCCCTCGCCGGTCTCCGGGGGCTGCGTGGCCTGCCACGCCCAGAGGGGATCGAGGTCAGCGATGCGCGCGGCTGTCTCCACGATGACTGGGAGGCTCATGCCGGGCGCGCGGGCCACGGACGTCAGGGCCAGCAGCGTGGTGAGGGTCAGGTGCGCCTTCAGGTCCGGGTCGGCCTCAGGATCCAGGCCCTGGGTCAGCAGCGCGTCGAGGTGATCCAGGGACGTCCACAGCGTCTGGCGGCTGAGCGCCTCACGGGCACTGGGTGGACCCCGCCGCGCGGCCCGCAGGGCCCGCAGGCGCCGCCGGGCGTCCCGCGTGCGAGCGGGCAGGTCGGGGTGGGGTCGGCGCCGGAACTGCTTGGCGCGGGGCAGGTCCGGCTGGCCGAGCTGGGCGTGCAGCTCGGCGTGCCAGTGGCGCAGCCGCCGGGTCACCGCGTCGTCCGTGCCGCCTGCCTGGTGGTGGCGGTCCAGGGTGAGCAGCAGCACCAGGGTCAGGTCGAGCACGCCAATCAGGGGCGCGTTCTCGAGCCGGTCGCGGGCGTTGACGGTGAGGAGCAGCAGCGCGGCGTTGCGCTCCCCTTCCAGCGCGCTCTGCGCCAGCTGCCGGAGCTCCTGTTCGGCGGGCATACGCTCCGGCACGCGGGTGGCCGGGGGGGTCAGGGCCGCCCGCAGCGGGGTGAGGGGCGACTGCGGGACCTGCGGCGCGCGGTACCCGGCCCAGCGCAGCCGCGCGTGCACCGCGTCGTCTGCGGTCACGCCGGCGGGCCCGGCGCGGTCGAGGATCAGGCGGACCGCGTGCTGGTCCTCTTCTGGCAGGAGCGGGACGCGTTCCAGGTCCTGAAGGCCTGCCGCGCCCTGGGCGAGGGCCAGGCGCCCGCCGGGCGGCCCCAGGCGGCCGAGGGTTGTGCTTACGTCGTCCAGCAGTTCAAGGAAGAGGACGTCCGGATCGGCGGCGTACACCTCGAGGCCCACCAGCAGCGCCTGCCGGAGCAGCGCCGCGCGGATGAGGGTCCCCTGCGCCTCGACGGTGAGGGTCTCGTCCGTTTCCGCGCGGCGCATGTCCGCGTCCAGCGCGGACGCCTCGGCCTGCGTGAAGGCCTTCAGCGCGTCCGGGTGGGTGAGCAGCGCCGTGAGGTCCACGCGGCCACCCGCGCCGGTCACGCTCAGGCGCGCGTCACCGCGGGGGAGGCGCTGTCCGTCGGGTCCCCGCAGGCGCGTCATGGCCCCAGTGTCCCTCATCCGGCGCGGCCGTGGGCCGGTGTGGTGGGCCGCCCACCCGGCAGGTGCGTCACCAGGTGACGCGGTCACCTGTGATGATGTGAGGACCATGAACGAGCGTTCCAGAAACTGGCCGGTCCGGGTCACGTCACAGCCGGGCACGGGACGGGCGATCCCGGGATGACGGCCGCGCCCGCCCCCGCCTCACCTGCCGAGGGTCCGGACGGCCCTCAACTGAACACCTTCCAGTCCCTGGTCCAGCAGCGGGCCGACGCGGACGCCCACCTGACCGCCTGCCAGGCCGCCCTGCTGGGCTGGGCTGGCCCGGACGTCCCTTTGAGCGTGGTGACGCTGCTGCAGACCGGCGAGCTGCCGCGCGCAGTGGAAGGCGCCGTCCAGACGCAGCAGGAGGCAGAACGCCGCGCTGCCCGCCTGCAGCAGGACCTGGAGGAGCGGCAGGCGAGGCGGGCGCAGTGGACGGCGGAGCTCGCCGCCCTCCAGGGGAGGCGCGCCGCGCATGACCACGACGCAGCGCACGTGAAGGCGCTGGCCGCGCTGCAGCCGGCCGCCGACCGGCTCACCACCGTCCGGGCGCAGCTCGCGCAGGCCCTCACGCGGCAGGCGGGCCAGCAGGGACGCGGGCTGGCCACCCTCTGGAGCGCCGTGTCCGGGCAGGCCGGGGCCCTCCAGCGGGCGGTGGATCAGGCGCGCGCGGATGAGGCGAGGGCCCGGCTGGCCTACGAGGCCTGCGCGCAGCAGCAGGGCGTCCAGCCGGTCCCGGACCCGGCGGACGTGCCGGGGCAGGTTGCGCGGGCACAGGTCCGGCTCACGGCGCAGCAGCAGGACCTCGAGCGGCAGCAGCACGCCGCCCGGACGGCCCTGTGGAGCCTGAGTGATCAGGACGAGGGCACGCGGGCCGCCCTGCGCACGCTGCATCAGCAGGCGGCGTCCGCCTGGCAGGCCGCGCAGCAGGCGCACGCGCTGCCCCGCTGGGACCACTGGGTGGACCTCTGGCGCCGCCGGGAAGACGCGCGGCCCCTGTGGGCGCGGCACGCCGACGCCGAACGTCGCCTGCAGGCCGCCGCAGAGGCCCTCGAACGTCACCTGACCACCTTCCCGGCGCCGCTGCGGGACCCGGACACGGTCACGCGGCACTTCGGGGCCCTGCAGGCGGCGGCCGCCCGGGCCCACGCGGCGCGGGCTGAGGCCCTCGAACGGACGCGGATGCTCGAGGAACGGCAGCGTGAGGCGGCGCGGCGCCAGGCGGAGGAACAGGCCCAGCAGCAGGCGGCGCGCGTCGCCCTCCTGGACGCCCTTCACGGGCGACGTGATCACCTGCAGCACGCGGCCCGCGCACAGCAGGCGCACGCGCAGGCCACGCAGGCCCAGCGCGTGGCCCTCCTCCGGGTCCTGCAGGGCCACCTCGCCAGCCTGAGCGCCGACCGGCCGCACGCCGCCGCGCCGGTGCGGGGGACGCCCACCCGGGCAGCGGCCGCTCCCACCGCCCTGCCCAGCCCGCGCCCACCGCAGGCGGCCGCCACGCCCAGCCCGGCCCCGGAGCGGCCGATCAGTCCGCCGGTGCTGGACCGCGCGCAGCTGGCAGGCGCCCAGGCGCTGCTGGTGCGCCACACCAGCGCCGCGGCGCGCGCCGCCATGTGCCTTGAAGCGCTCGAAGAGTGGGCCGGGACCGGCGTGGACGCCCTGCAGCTCGCGGACGCGGTCAGCCGGCCCCTCCCGGCGGGGCGGGAGGGGCCCGCAGGTCCCGCCACGTCCCCTCCCGCCCCGCCGGCTGACGCGCCGGTCAACCCCGAAACCTGGGACCGGCTGTGGGCGCAGCGGGAGAAAGGCGCGGCCCTCCGGCGCACCTGGCTGGACGCGCGCGCCACCATGACGGACGTGGAAGCCCTGATGACGCCCCTGTGGGCCGGGTGGCCCAGGTCAGCGCAGCAGGTCAGCGCGCTGCGGCTGGCGGTGGAGACGGCCACCCGCGCCGCCCCGCCCGCCCAGCCCAGTGGGCCGCGCCCCCCAGCCCCGGCTCACCCAGCGCCAATTCAATCTGACCCTGCGGCCCGAACCGTCCGGCATGAGACCGCCTCGGCCGACGTCAAACCGGTCGCGGCGGCCCTCCCGGCCTGGACGGCCAAGCCAGTCCGCCCACCCGGCCCGGTGCCGCCCGGCCCCCGTCCCGGGCCGTGGACGACCCCACACCTCACACCCGAGCAGGGGTCGGCCGCACGGGCGCTGCTGGCCCGGTTCGACGCCCTCCACGAGCAGGAACGCCAGACGCGCGCCGCGCTGGACCGCTGGGCCGGCCCGGGCCTGAACGGCCCGCGCCTCGCCCAGCTGGTCAGCGGTCCCCTGCCCGGGGAGATCACGCAGGCCGTGGACGCGTGGGCGCGCACCAGCGCGGCCCCCGCCTCCACGCGGCCGGAACGCGCCCAGATCGCAGCGGCCATCCAGACCGAGAAGGACCGGTCCGCGGCGGTGCTCGGCCCCCTGCGGCAGCTGCAACTGCACGCCGGAGCGGTCATTCAGGCGGAGCACGCCCTGGCGGGCACCCGACCGTCCGCGGTCCCCCGCGCCCAGGACCGACTGCAAGGCGCCAGAGACGCCTACGCCGCGCAGGCGGCCGCGCTGGGCTTCTCCCCTGCCCCGTCGCCCCGGCGGATCGCGACGCTGATCCAGGACGAGCTCACAGCCTTCAACCGGCGCCTGCAGCCCCTGGACGCGCAGTGGAAGGCCCTGGTGGACCAGGCGGTCCCCACGCCGCCAGCCCAGCCCGGCCAGTGGACGCGGGCCTGGGCCGCGGTCCGTGACCGCTACGGGCTGCCCCGGCACCCGGAGGCCTGGGACCGGTCGCTGTGGCCCCGCCGCGCGGAGGGCGAGCGCCTCTGGACGGCCCTGCAGGACACCCGGCGGCAGCGGCAGGCCGCGCAGGAGGACCTCACGGTCCTGTGCGCCACGTGGCCGGCTCAGGCGCGCACGGTGGACGTCCTGCGTCAGGTAGCCGGGCGCGCTGGACCGGGCGCCCGGCCATCTCCCCCACCGCCCCAGACGTTCCCTGTCCCCACGCTCCCTGCACCCACGCCACCGGCACGACCGGGCCCCACGCCTGCCCCGGACGTGCTCCACGTCACGCCCCCTGGTCAGGCCGGTCGGCCCGCCCCCACGGTGCCGCCAGCCACCAGCCGACCATCAGCGGGTGCCCCAGCAGCAGGCTCGCCGGCCCCCGCGCAGACCCCACCCGTCCGCCCGGACCCGGTGACCCGTCCGTCCGGACCGGGCGCGGCCGCCCCACGCCCGGTCCTGCGTCCAGTGGCGCCGCTGCCGCCCGCCGCACGGAACGCGCCGACCGGCCCGGCCGCGGTTCCCCTCCAGGCGCGGGGGATCACGCCACCGCTGACGCCGCTGGCATTCAGCCCGCCGTCGCCCGTGACACCTCCACCCATGCCGACCACGGCACCGCCGCGGCCCCTGGCCGGTCCTGGGCCGTCCCACCCGGTGGTCCGGCCCGCGCCGCTGCGGCCCCCGGTGCGCGGCGTGCCGCAGCCGCCCCGGCCGGGCGCGTGGCCTTCGGCCCCGGCGCGGCCGGCCCCGCGTCCGGAGCCAGCGACGGGACGACTCACCCGGCGCCAGCGGGCCGAGCGGGAAGCGGTGCGGCTCAGTGACCAGTACGACTGGGAGCAGGGGTTCCACCTCATCGCGGACGCCCTGGACCGCGACCGCTGGGGGCAGCTGCGGGAGAGCATTGAGCGGGAGATCGCGCGGGGCATGACGCCCGATGAGTTCGAACTGCTGCTGCACCTGCGGGCCTACTGGCACGACCAGACGCACTACCAGTCGCCGTACACCGCCCGGTACGACAGCCTGCCGTGGGGTCTGGGGATCGCCCTGATCCGCCGCTGCGCCGGCGTACCGGGGCTGGACGATATGATCCTGCTGCTCGAGCGGCTGTATGAGTACGCCCAGGTGGCCTGCTCGGCCCGGTCCCTGCCGGCCTTCTCGCAGCGGCTCGGGGCGATCCTCGACCGGGCGGACCCGGACGTGGACCTCGACTACTGGCTGAGCGCCCGGGAGGCGCGGTGACCCTCCCGGCGGCCGGGGCGTTCGTCACGCACGTCCGGGACGGGCAGACCGGCGTGGTCACCGGGCATGAAGGCGGGCGGCTGGTCGTGACGTGGCCGTCCGGGCGCGTGTCGCGTGCTGGCCGGGCGGACGTCCGCTGCGGCCTGAGCGCCGGGCAGGTCGTGCAGGACCAGCCGCGCAGCCTGCGCCCATCCCTCGGGGAGGGCCGCGTGCTGGACGTGCGGACCCTCGGCGGGCGGGAACAGGCCCTGGTGGAGTTCTGGACGGCCGGGGAGCGCCAGTGGCTGCCGTGGGAGCAGCTCGTACCCGTCTGGAGTGCCCAGACCCTGTTCGAGCAGGGCGTGGCGCCCCTGGCGGGGTTCGCGGAGCGGTTCCGGCTGCGGCACCTGGCGCTGGCGCTGCAGCACTGGCACCGCACGACCGGCGCGCTGGCGCAGGTGGACATCGATCCGCTGCCGCACCAGTTGCACCTCGTGCAGCGCATCCTGCAGAGCGGGAACCTCAACTGGCTCATCGCGGACGACGTGGGCCTGGGCAAGACCATCGAGGTGGGCCTGCTGCTCGCCGCGCTGCGTGCGCGCGGCCTGCGCCGCGTCCTGCTGGTCGTCCCGGCGGGCCTGACCCGGCAGTGGCAGGCGGAACTCCGCACCCGCTTCGGGCTGACCCAGGCGGTGATCTACGGGCAGGACTTCGAGATCAGCGATCCTGCCCAGTGGCCGCTGTACGAGGTGGTGATCGCCTCCATGGACCGCCTGAAGCACGAGCGGCACCTCGAACTCGCGCAGCAGTCCGGCCGCTGGGACCTGGTGGTGTTCGACGAGGCGCACCGCCTCTCCCGCAGCCTGTACGGCCTGACGTACAAGACGTCCGAACGCTACGCGCTGGCCACGGCGCTGCGCGCCCTGACGGAAAACGTGGTGCTGCTCAGCGGCACGCCGCACCAGGGGGACCTCGACCGCTTCGAGGCGCTGCTCGAACTGCTGCGGCCCGGCCCGGTCTGGCGGGAGCGGATCGCGCGGCTGCGGCTCGAACCGGAGCTGCTCTCGGGGCTGGTCATCCGCAACCGCAAGGCGGACGTCACCGACGCGCAGGGGAATTTCATCTTCAAGGGCAAGGTCACCCGCGCGGTCACCGCGGCGCAGAATGAGCCGGAAGAGGTGTTCGACCGGGCGCTGCGCCGCTACCTGAAGCAGGGCTACGACGCGAGCAGAGAGAACCAGAAAGCCATCGCGATCGGGTTTGTGATGACCATCTACCGCAAGCTCGCCGCGTCCAGCGTCGCGGCCATCCAGGGCGCCCTGGAACGCCGCCTCCTGCGTCTGCAACGCCAGGGGCAGGATGACCCGGCCCGGCCGGACGAGGAGGACGGCAGCCCGTTCGTGGAACGGGACGAGCAGGTCAGCGGGTCGCGCAGTGAGTTCTTCTCCGGGGAGACGGAGCTGCTGCGCGGCCTGATCGACCTCGCACGGGGGCTGCGGGCGCACGACACGAAACTTCAGGCGTTCACGCAGACCCTGATTGGCGGCATCCTGGCGGGCAACCCGGACGAGCGGGTGCTGATCTTCACGGAGTACCGCTCCACGCAGGACTACCTCGTGCAGACCCTCGAGCAGCTCGCGCCAGGCCGCGTGGATGTCATCCACGGCGGGCAGACCCTCGAGGAGCGCGCCGCGGCCATCACGCACTTCGAGAACGCCGGGCAGTTCCTGGTGTCCACCGAGGCGGGCGGGGAGGGCTTCAACCTGCAGCGCCGCTGCCACGTCCTCGTGAACTACGACCTGCCGTGGAACCCCATGCGGCTCGTGCAGCGCGTCGGGCGCCTCTACCGCTACGGGCAGGAGCGGCCGGTCGTGGTGTTCAACCTCAACGTCTCCGGCAGCCTCGACGACGAGATCCTGCGGCAGATGTACGCGCGGCTTGACGCGGTCGCCGCGGACCTCGCGTCCGTCGCCGACGAGTACCGCGAGGGCCTGCAGGAGGACATCGTGGGTGAAGTCGCGAGCTTCCTGGACGTGAGGGCCATCCTGGCTGAGGCGGCCACGCACACGCCCAGCCGCACGCAGGCCCGCATTGAGGAGGCCCTCGAGCGGGCCCGGCAGGCCGCGCGGCAGCAGGACGACCTGCTGCGCCACTCCAGCGGCTTTGACCCGCACGCCCTGAGGGGCGAACTCCCCATCGGGGAGACGCACCTGATGGCCTTCGTGGACGGCATGTTCGAGCAGCTCGGCGTGACCGTCACCCACCGCCTCCACGCTGGTCAGGTGTGGGAGATCAAACTCACAGAGGACCTGCAAGTCCAGCTGAACCTCAACCAGAACCAGCGGGTCGCGTTCAACCGCCGCGCGGCCAGCAAGCACAAGGCCACGCTGCTCGACAGCCGCTCTCCCCTGCTGGGCGCCCTGTTCGACCTGGCCGGCACGTACGCCTTCGGGGGTCACGTCGCCCAGACGCCCCTCGGGGCGGGCGGCACCACCTGCGCGGTCCTGCGCTGGCAGGACGACCGCGGCCGGCCCCTGAGTGAGCGCTTCGTGGTCCTTCAGCGGCAGGCGGGCGGCGTCACCCTCAACCCACCGGCTTTCAGCGGGCACCTCCAGCAACCCACGGCGGACACGCCAGGCGTTCCCACGCTCACGGCCGACGCGTGGCCGGACTTTGAACGCGCCCTGCACGACCTGCTCGCCGCTGGGGCCAGCGACGACCTCCACCCGGCCGGGTACCTCGTGACCGGCGTGGCGTGGGCCGGCCAGGAACCTGAACAGCTGACCAGAGCGCTGCCCTGAGGGAGGTGGAGCGAGGCACTCGCGCCGGAGCGCCACGCTTCAGGAAGCGACTGGCTGCCAATCTCCCATCCCGAAGCCGCGGCTTGTATGGCGAGCGTGGGGCAGCAAGAAGAGCGGTCAGGGACTGAAAGCAATCCTCGTCAAGGGTGGCACGTGAGGTCTACGAGGTCGCCTGAGCGATCAGCTCCAGATAGGCTTTCACGTCACCAACGTAGAGTTCGGATTCTTCCTCAGAACCACCCAATGGAATGATAGGGCGCAGGCAGTAGCACGTGTCATACGCCGTCCGGTGTCCTGCCTTCATTTCAATCTTGTGGCGTTTCAGTGTTTCGGGATCATCCGTTGTGCTCTTGGTTCCCAACGCGGCGATAGAGAGAATGGCATTGGAAGAAGCCCTGTCCATTTGTCTATACTGCGGCAGAAACGAATAGAGCGTGCCAGTTTTATCAATCATGTAGAAGTCGGCGAATGAATTTCTCGCTACTGGCGTCATATCAAGATCAAATAATTCTAGCAGCCAGGTATAGTCACTTGGGTCTACTGTCCAGATAAACCCATCTTTCCTAGAGGCTATACCCACTTCCCTGAAGAAAGCCTGCCATTCCTCGGGGAGACAGTTCAGGCCCTGTTCTGAGATGGACTTGAAGGGCTTGGCGGGCTTAAAATCTTCGCGAAACATTTCAATTGCTTCATCTAGTCTTGACACAGTTCCATTTTCCTTCTTTAGCTGAGGGTCAGTCGAACATTAACGTTGACTTTCTTGCAATCTACGCCGGGGTAAGATGCTTGATAAGCTGCTACTTGGCTGTCCAGCTGACCGATTCGTGTTTTCCACTGTGGACCGATCGAACCGTTCACATCCTTTCCGCCCATAGCCATCGGGTGTGCTGGAGCAGGTTCGCCTCCCGCAACCTGGTCCGGGTTATGAAGCGGGCGCTGCTGTTGAATCCAGGTCTCCGCGTGAGGCGCGGCCTTCTTCCGCGCCTCTTTGAGCGTGATTGACGGGTCATTGGCCATGATATTCGCCGCGAGATCATCAATCAAAGCGGCCTTACTCAGCCTCGTGGATGTCCTCTGCGCCCTGTTGGCAACAGTTGTGTCTCTTCCGCTGCCCGTCGCAATGAAGCGCGCCACGAATGCACTCCGGTTCTTTTCCCAGCTCGCGATCGTCATGGCATTCAGGCCTGCTTCCTGCTCTCTGAGTTGCAGCAGGAATTCCCGCTTCTGCTCAGGAAAACTCCCGGTCGTAAACGCAATGTCTACGCGGTGCATCCTCGGCAGATTCAGTTTTGCCTGCTGCGTGACACTCCTGATCACCTCAACATATCTGGCGATCCGATTATTTGTTGTCAGCGCCTGTTCATTCAGTCTATTCTTGACGTTAAAATCATTGGATGTAACTGATTTTTTGAGTATTGACAGACCCTTCCCAACTTCCTGACCCGCCTGCTGGAAGTGTCCAGCCAATTCCTTCCCTGCTCCAACGGCGACAGCCTCTTTCTTGAAATTCTGCAATTGCGAGATGGCGTCCATTGGCGTAGAGGCAATCATGATTCTGGGGCGATTATTCTTGATTTCAGTGTAAACAGAATGCCTTTCTTTACCTGCTGTGAATTTCACCACTCCATAGGTTCCATCTGCCTGGTCTCTCACAGATTCAGGACTCTTCCCTTTGCTTTTGCCGGTCAGTTTCTCGATCAGGCCCTTGACCTTGGCCACGATCTTGTCCACCACCCGGTCGAGCCGGCCGCGCACCTTCTGAATGACTGCCTTGACCTTGCTCCCGAAGTTGCCCAGTCCCGCAACTTTCCCGAGCCAGGTCAGCGCGATCGGAATCATGCCGCCCACTGCCGCCAGAAAGGACGCCTGCGCGTAACGGCGGTCGCGTGGGCACATGAGGCACGCGGGTGACCGGGCGTCCGGTACGCTGCGGGCAGCAGGAGGCTGCATCTTGACCACCGCCCCCCAACAACGCCGCCCGCAGGCGCAACCGGCCACCACCCGCCCCCAGCAGGCGGCGGCGCCCACCGTCACGCCCCAGGCCAGCGACCCTGAGCTCAAAGCGGCCCTGCAATACGCCGCCACGCATCCCGAAGCGCTCGTCGAAGCGCTGAATCTCGGCCGGTTCGTCTACCGCCCACCGAACGCCGGGATCTTCCAGCGTCCCATATATCCCCTGCAGCTCAAAGGGATCTTCGACCGACTGGACCGCGCGGCCCTCCTGGATCTGCGCAAGCGGATGCAGGCTTGTCGTGGCCTGGAGTTCTACGCCGCGCTGGCCACACGCTTCGGTGGGAACTACGCCCTCGCCGTGCAGAAGCGCATCGGCGTGCAGACCGACCTCTCCTCCACTCAGCTGACCTTCCACGCATTCGTGGAACAACTCACCAACCGCGTCTCCTATATGAATGACGTCAACCTGGATACCCTGGCCCGCGATCAGGACCTCCAGGACGCGGACCACGACGGCAACACGCAGGAACTCGAAAGCGGCGTGAAGCCGCAGCAGCTTCTGGCGTTCTTCGGATACCACGCGGGCCCGCCCGTCTCCGGCCTGTGGGGCTTCCAGATGCGGCTGTTCACGCCTGTCCCCCTGGCACAGATCAGGGACCCGGCCGTTCGGGCGAGACGCGCGCAGTTCAGCGAGCCCATCGTGGTGTTCCGCGGGACGGAGGGCGTGCAGGCCACCACCCGGGAAGGCGGGGTCGACACCATGGTGGGCGACTTCGCGAAGGCCAGCGTGGGCGTGAACCAGATCAATGCGAACTGGGACCTGATCCAGTTGACGATGACCCAGGTGAAGCAGGCCGTGTTCGCTGGGCACAGCCTGGGTGGCGGGCTCGCGCAGGTGGCCGCCGCCCGCATGCCGGGCAAGGTCGCGGAGGTCATCACCTTCCAGGCGCCTGGACTCCCGAAGGACCTGGCGGCGCAGTTCACAGCGCACAGTGACGCGCACAGCACCCATTACCGCGTGGCGGGGGACATCGTGCCGCAGTCCGGGGACACGCACCTGCCCGGGGAGATCGAGTACCTCACGCGCTTCACGCAGGCGGGCGGCCTCTCGAAAGCAGCGGTGGACGGAACCAGCAGCCACGTGGCCTACCCGCTGACGACCGTGCTGCAGGGCATGGACCCGACAAAACTGACGCCGGAGCAGCGGGCCATCGTGCAGTACGGCGCGCATGACCGCCAGGAGTCGGGTGGCACGCAGGCACGCATGACCGTCACTGGCAGCCTGAACACGAAGCAGGACCCGCGCCTGAAGGTGGAGTGGGCCCGCAGCACGGTTGTCCCAGCAGCGCTCAACAAGCTGGGGTACGTCGAGGAGATGGTTCAGAAAAACCTCGGGTACAACCTGCTGCTGGAAGCGACGCAGGACCGACTCAAGAGAGACACCACCTACGAGCTGTTCCGGGCGACGTACCTGTGGCTGGGCACCGTGCAGGTCCTGCCGATGTCACAGACGCAGAATGAGATGATGAGTGCCCTGGGCTTGCCCGCCTTCCACAAACCTATGGTGCCCCTCCCGTCTCCCATGAAGGACGTCGCGGACCACGTCAACATTCCGGTCGGGCTGCCCGTCATCCCGTCGTACCTCACGCAGATCCGTTTGAACGGCGGGTACGTGGCGATCAAGGATAGAGATCGTCAAAGGGTTCGTGAAAATCTGCTGGGGCATTGGACGGCGTGGCATCCTGGTCAGACACAAGGACAGGCGTGGCTGAAACGACTTCAACAGGAAGGGCAGCGGTGAGGTGGGGCGCAGTCATGCTGACGCTCCTCCTCACCGCGTGCTGGCAGGGGAAACCAATGGGGAAAACATGGACCAAAGAGGCCTTGCTGGAGTACGCAGTGGACACCATCAAGGCACACACGCCTTCCACTGAAATTCCGTGCCGCAGTACGGCGCTCAATGGACTGCAGGCCTGTTTCGCCGTGAATGGCCCGGTCGGGAGTATCCGGACGCCAGCAGACCAGGCGTTCGGCGAAGAGCTTCATCAGTTGGCGGACTGGGAGTTCGTTGGGGGTGGAGGTGCAGCCACCTATGTGACGCGCGGCGGTGAGGCGCTCGAACTCGGGCTGGTGTATGGGGCGGACGATGGCTACACGATCATCATGGAGAAGCTGCCAAAGGGTGCACAGGGCGTGCTCCACGTGTTTGTTGAATCGTCTCAATTTCGGAATTGACGGTCATGACGGCTGAGCGTCCCGCCGTGCTGCTCGCCGAATGGGCCGCTGGACGTGGCGTGCCGCTGAACCAGACGCACGGTCACGCATGGATGAAGCGAGTCCTTCAGGAAGTACAGCCATGACTGGCTTGTCAGCAATGGTCTGTCACGACGCACCGAAAAAGCAGAGCAGGTCTGTCGTTTCCCGCAGGAGCCCACGTGCTGGTTCCTCCTGCACCTGCGCCGCCTCCCTCAACCGCGCGATGACCGCGGCGCTCAGCAGCCACGCCCGGACCTGCTCCGCTTGAACAGGTCGGTCCGCCCAGTATTCTTGGAACTCAAACTCAACGCCTGCGTCTCCAACAAAGACGTGCAAGCGTGCAGTGTTCATCAGGTGCAGCGCCGCATTCAGGCGGTCATCCGCTGCCCACGCCTCCAGAAACGAACTCAGGTCATCGAACACCAATGCCGCGGCACATAAGGCGTCCTCCACCGGGAACAGGTCGAAACTGACGGGTTCATCCAGACACTGCCGCCACCACACGCGCACGACGTGGCGCACCGCGTCACGCTCCACCTCTGGCCAGGACGAGAACTCTGCCTGGAACGCGCGGCTCAGCACTGCGGTGAGCTCCTCCCTGAGGGGACGACGGATGGCCAGCTCAAGCAGAGGTGGCAGAAAGTACTTCAGATCGGCTGCGCCTCCGATCAGGACCACCACGTTGGCCAGCACGTGTCCCATGAGCTCATCAGGCAGAAGCTGTACGGGGAGGCCATCAATGGCGGCTTGCTCGGCAGGATGCCAGAACTCTTGCCAGAAGGGGTCCAGATCGCGTGGCGCGGCGTCGCTGAAGACGTCAGCGACACGTTGGAGGGCGGCCTGCACGTCCACGCTCAGGATTCGCGTCTCGAGCAGGTCGGGGAGGCCTAGACGCATACCGCATCATGACCGATCCGCTCAGGCCACCACCGACAGACCAAAGTTGATGGCCCATGAGTGGGCCGTCAAGAACGGTCTGTCAGTCGGGTAGTCCTGTTCAGTCACTCACCCAGGTACGCCAGAGTTTCAAGAGTTTTTGCGAAGGCTCACTGACCCAGAGATCAAGATCGACCACCCGTTGGGCTGCTCGCAGCAGCGTCTTGGCCAGTGCATGGGGTGATGCCTCGTGCCCCGCACCAGGTATGGCACCATGTTCACCAACACGATGACTTCGCCGTGTCCCATCGCGACGTTCTCCACGCCGCTGTGTGCGTAAGGAGGCGTGACGACGTCGCTAGGAAAACACGATTGAGGCAAGCTCGGCTGCCCTTTCCGATGACTGGAACTGAAGCGCCCTATTCGTGGGAAGAACTTGGCGGTGACGTTCCAGACTTCATTCGGATCTGCAGCGTCGAGCTCGGCCTGCCCCTCTTGAAGCGCTGAAGTGAGCATGGCCCATGCGGTGGCATCGACCGCGGTGATGGTCTGCTGAAGGAGGGTTAGGGTGGAAGCGCTCTCGTCATGTCCCTGCACGGCTCCACCATTGAGAGAAGTTGCTCTTTCGAGGTGACAGACCGTTCTTGACGGCACATGAATTGCTTTCTATATACTGTTCAGAGTTCCCTCAAAGGTCTCCAACAACTGTCCACGTCACCCTTCCCAACCACACTCTTTCAAAGAGGCGCTCACTGTTGCGGCCCATCCTGATTGAGACAGTGAGCTGCCTCGGAGACATACCAGTGTGCTAGCGTGCCCAACAGCACATGACCAGAACCACGGGATTTTCCGACCTCACGCACCACGACTTCATGGAACGGGTCACCGGCGTCGAAGCCCAGCTGGCACGCCCCCACCGCGAATCCCCCACGCAGGCCGCTCAGTGGCTCGCCTCCGCCCGGAAAACCTATATCTGGGCAGTATGGGCAGAACGGCAACAGGCCACCGACGAGACCGCTGAAGTGAAAGATCAGCTGTCACACGTCGTCGACCAAATCGAAACTGAGTGGTTCACCACCCTGAACCGCATCGACGCTTTCGCCCACGCCAGTCACAAACACAGCCGCCTCCGCTCGATCCTCGGCGACCTCGCCCGCCGGCTGCCCACCCGGGACGCCCTCGCGGAACGGGAGGTCGGCCTGCTGCTCGAACTGCTCGTGAGCGAAGTGCGGATGGTGACCCATCCGCACCACACCAGCGTCCGTGCGCCTGTGCCGGGAAGTGGCCGCATCTCCAAACAGGGCCGGCAGCGCGACGAGGGCCGGGGACCCGACAAGCCCCAGCGGGTGGCCACGTCATCCTCACGCCGCATTAGAAGCTGACGCCACAGCGACGACCCAGACGCGCGCGGCCACCTACGAGACTGTAGCCCGTGCGTAGGCAGCATGCTGCTCTTGAACCGAGTCTCTACTCGACCTGTCCAAACTTTGGCGCCAGCCCAGTGAGATTTGTCGAGACTGACGGGCATCGGATCGAGCATAGGGTGTCGTCAGGTGCACCGGCCTTTAAGGCCCAACCAGAGAGACGGGCGCCCTGAGAAGGACAAACCTGGAGTCAGCCAAGGGGAGGCTTCAGCGCCGCAGCTCCGCTCTGTTACTCAATCTCAAGCAGAGCCTGCCCCTGCGGACCATGGAGAGGGCATTCAGGGCCGTTTCTGAACAACGCTCCTCCTCTGCTCTGCATTCACAGCAACCCGCGGCCCGCCGACCGGCTCAGCTGAGCTGCTGCAAGAAGGCCGCGAAGCTCTCCGCCACCGGAAGTGGCGGCCACGTCTCGTCATGTTGCCAGTACACGACCGCCGGTTCCCCCTCCGCCGAGAAATCGAAGCACACCAGGTTCCCGCCGCCATCCATGCCGAACGGAACGACGTGCGGTTCCAGCCCATGCTCATCCTGCAGGGTGCGCCACTGACTCGGCACGCTCTCGGCGTCCATCTCATCGCTGTCCGCGCTCAGCAGGACAGCCACACTCTTGTCTTCCGGGCCGTCCGGCGTGACGACCGGGAACTCCTGCCGCTCGAAGGAGGCCGCGTTCTGCGTGCGAATCACGTGCAGGTAATTTTCTGGGAACAACCGCCCGACAGCCCGCTCAATGAGCTGCAAGGTATCCATCGTAAGAAGCGCCTTTCCAGTGCCTGTCGTCAGGATGTGACGCAACGCCTGACCATCAGCCCACCCGCCCCCTTCAGTCATAGAGCTGATTGAGGAAGGCGCCTAAATCCGGGGCCACGAAGTACAAGTTCCGGTCACCTTCTGCCCGCGCGTCGTACTCCTCTTCACTGAACCAGTAGAAGACCTGGTCGCGCGTGTCCTCACGCGTCGAGAGGCACACCAGATCCCCGCCGCAATAGGCGATGGGGAACATGCCGCTCTGCAGCCGCCCATCCGTGACGTAGGGCCACTGGACGCGGATGCTGACGTTCTCCGCGTCCAGGGACAGGAAGAACTCCACGGCCGTCCCGAACCAGTCGGTGTGACTCCGGAGTGTGTGCGGACGAGGGGGCATCTCCACCCGGAAGTTCTCCGGGCTGGGGGAGCCGCCGTTGTGCTTCAGCAGGAACGCCCAGTAGACGGCCGGGATGACGAGGCCATGCGCCTGCTCGAACCGGTCGAGGTCAGCGGCTCTCACGGGCGGTTCGCTGTCGGTAATCATCAGGTCACGCATGGTGTCGGTGAATGCTATCCGGCCTGCGGGCGCCCGCGCAGCACGGTTGCCACCGGAGCACCTGGTCACTGGCCAAACCGCACCCGTCGGTCGTAGCCGCCGTACTCGGACAGCCAGCGTTTCCGCGCGTCAGACTGGCCTTTTGTCGCCAGCTGGAACTTCAGGTACGAGCGGACGTCCGTACCTCTGGACTCGTCCCAGACGGCGTAGTGATCGTCCAGCAGGAATAGCGCCGGGTCCTTCTTCTCCCGGAACGCGAGGATGCACGCATGGTACTCGCTGAACAGTTCGAAGGGCCGCATGCTCGCGTGGAAGTCCGCCACGCTCAGGGCCTGCCCGTGAACGCCCATGTTTGGTTGGTCGTACACGTCCTCTCCCCAGTCGCGGGTGAGGACGTCCCGCAGAGGCAGGATGCGGATCGCGGCGGAAGCGTACCCGTCACCGCCATTCTCGACGTCCATGTCGGGGCATTCGAGGAAGAACGCCTCGCGGTCCGCGTCGCTCAGGGCCGGATCGAGGAACCACTTCAGGGTCTGGCCGTTCATCTGCGCGTAGAACGCCCGCAGGTCGTCCGTCAGTTCATACCCCCGTTCGAGGGCCTGAATGTCCGCCGGACTCAGCGGCTCACCCAGGGAGAACCGCTTTACCACGAACAGCGTGCGGCTCAGGTCGTCGGCCAGTCGCGTGAACAGGGCGCGGTAGTCCGGGAAAACGGCGCTGACGGGCGTGATCGCATCGTTGCCCATCAGATTAATTCACTCAGGAGGTGCAGGTACTCGCGCAACCCCACCTTCTGGACGTGATCCAGATTGATCTCACCGCCCAGGGCCAGGGGCGGCAGGATACCGAAGCACTGCTCCGCGTCCAGTGGCCCGTCCCGTTCCAGAGTCGCCTCGAACAAGCAGTGCAGATACAGGTCGTCGAGATCGGACGCGCGGGTCAGGGTCCTGTTCAGGTACGATTCCAACCTCAGATTGGTCATGACACCCGTCACGACCGAGATGAAGCCCACTTCCCCTTCCACGTCGAAGTAGAACACGTCGCCGAACGCCGTTCGCATGAACGGGTACGTCCGTGACGCGTCCGACCCGTTTTCATCGGCGGCCAGGTCGAGCCAAGGGTGATACGGCTCCCGGTGCTCACCCGGGTCGATGACCCTCAGGAATCCGCGGTCGAACGTCGACGTTCCGAAGCGGCGCAGAAACGCGCCGACGTCGGCCGGTGTGCCGGAGGGCAGGTGCACGTCCCTGACCTGCGTGCCCTGGCGCCCGGGCCCGTACCTCGCTTCGAACCGGGCCAGATCCATCATGAGCGGCCGGGACTGGCAGGGACGATGGTCCTGCGTCCGCCCTGGGTGATTCGCCGGGCGGTACCGGCGCGCTTCACGCTGTTGCGCTTCGACCGCGGCAAGGGGACTGGACGGGTCGGCATGTCGTCCACTGTAGTGGTGGCCGGCTGGTCACGGCGCCTCACCTGAGGTGTCCTCTTGGGCACCGGTCGTGCAAGCTGAGCGCATGGGTTTGTCTCTGCCGATGTCACGCGTCTGCACGCTCGTGCCGCCGACCCTCGTCCTGGCGCTGATCTCCTCTGCCCTGGCGTGTCCTGCGAAACCCGGGACGATGTTCAACGGGCTCCTCCCGGCCATCTTGGCGTTCAAGCCGGAATGCGGCGCGGCATACGCGACGTTCAAGAAGAGTGCGGCCGGCGCGAAATGGACGGAGGTGTACGTGCTGCGCCCACCCAACGATGGGGACGCCCTGATCCGCACCACGCTGTCCCGACTCCCCCAGGTGGGATTCCGGCCACTCGGCACCAAACCGTACGGTCAGACCACCGCGTACGTGTTCCGCAAGGGCACGTCCGACCTGGTCGTCCTCACGAAACGGTACACGTGGGGCGTTGTGTTCACCGTGGCCGGCCGGTAGGCACTGCCCCGCTCGCCGCAGTGGTGGCCAAGGTGTGGCCTCCAGCGTCCACGCGTCCCCAGCGCCAGTCGTTCACTGAGGAAGGTGCACGTGGAAGCTGTACCGGAGCGCGCCGCGGAACTCCCCCGTGATCAGGCACGACAGGTGGCTGTTGGCCGTCCAGGTCTGCGTGTAGACCTTCGAACCGTTGGCGACGCAGGCATCTTCGAAGTCGAGCAGGTTCCCGGGCGTGGGCGTTTTGCCGGTCAGTGTGCCCACGAGCACGGCAATCATGCGGGTGTCGAACCCGCCCGGGTAGAGCACGGCGTCCTGCGCGCCAGTGACCCAGTTGGCCGACACGACGCGGTCGTTCTGCCGGATGACGCTCACCACCCGGATCGGCGAATCGTCGTCGTTCTGGGGACCGACGAAGTACCGCCACTCCGTGAGTTTCGGCCCCAGGACGTCCTTGCCTGCGAGGCGGCATGCGTAGCTCCGGCAGAACGCGGATTCCGCGAAGGAGGACGTGGTGCCCAGCAGGGGCGCAGCGCCCGCGACACTGCAGGTGAGGGCCGCGATCAGCACGAGGGAACGCATGGGCTCAGCTTAGGCGGCGGCGCGCTCCGGCGCGTGCTTACATGACCGTGATGAGCGAGAGGCCGGACCGCAGGGAGGCTGCCGCCACGCGGCTCCGCGACCGGCACGCGCCCACAGGATGGCCGCCGCCGGGCGTCGCGGTGGTCCTGATCGGCCTCGCCAGTGCGGCGGCCATCCTGTGCCTGCACCGGCTGGGTCTGCTGTCAGGTCGCCTCGACGTCCTGGTGGCCGGCCTCCTCCTGACGCCCGTGTGGATCATGTGGCGGCTCTGGCGGACTCGGACGGTCCCTGGAGACACCACGCCCCCGGTCCGGCTGCCGAGGCGCGTGCGGCGGCGACGGGGCCTGCCCCGCGATCGGGGGACGCTCGCGCCCGCAGATCCAGCCGAGTACTGGCGGCAGAAGCGGGCCCGTCAGGCACAGGATCGGCGGGCTCAGCAGGTGCGGGCGCGTCGGCTGGAAGCGCTGTACGCCCCGTGGCCCTGGCGCCGGTGGAACGCTCCGGCGCCACTCGCCGAACTGACGGAGCTGCCCGGCCGGCCGGGGCACTACCAGGTCCTTCACGCGAGGGACCTGTGGATCTGGGCGGACGGTGACTGGCAACCCCTGGAGGAGTGGGCCGGCGGCGTCCTGGCGCCGCCCGACCCGGGCGCGCCGGTCCGGGTGTACGGCGCGCGGTTCGACTGGGACGAGCGCCACGCCCCGGTCTACTGGGTGGAGATCGGCCCGGACGGGGTCGTGCCCCCGGCTGGTGACGGGCTCCCCGACAGCAGCTGCTGAGCAGGCCAGCTTGCCCGGTCGCGGCAGGTGCGCAGCATGTAGACCGGTCCAGACGACGCAGGGGAGAGCCTGTCGGACCGCGTTCCCGCCTTACGCCTCGTGCTGACGCTCAGTGCCGCGAGCGCGCAGGCGGCCAGGCTGGAACTGCTGCCCTTCCTGCAGACCGCGCAGCAGATGTGAGCATCACGTTCATGCGGTTCAGCTGCTGAGCTGCAGGTGACGTCTGTCTGCGCCCGCGCGGCAGGACTCCCAACTGGAGGGGCTCACAGGTATCCGGTCCGCACCGATCTCGCCGCGCTCGGTGCACGTTCCCGGGTCGGTGCGGACACGCTGGTCGTCGTAGGGTGGGCACATGGAAGGCGAACTCGGTCTCGTGTATCTCGACGATCTGGATGAGCAGGGCTGGCCGGACGATCCCTTGAGCGACCCCCGGGTGCTGGCATGCAGCGAACCCGTCAAGCTGGAGGCCTTCGCGCAGATCTGGACGCGCCTGGGCGAACAGCTGAACATCCCGTTTGAGCTGCTGGACATCCAGGACCTGCCAGCAGAGGCCGTCCCTGCGGTCCTGACGTGGATTGAGACCCCATCTGCCAGCGACTCGGTGGCCCTCCGGCAGTAACGTCCGGCGCTGGCCGCGTTCCTGCGGGCGGCCCACACCCGGGGTCAGGGCGTCACCGTCTCCCTGTGACGCGGCGGGTCATGCGCGCTTCACCCGCCGGGTGTGGACGCCCGTGGTGCACAGCTTTGCGGGAGCACCCGGTCCTTCGCGGCGCCCTTTCCGGTTCTGTACACTCGAACGATGACGAGTCGCCGAGGCACCGTCCGGCTGGGCACGTGCATCCTGGCCCTGGCTCTGCCGGGTGAACTGAAAGGGGCGGCCCCGGCCGCAATCGCCCAATCGACGCCGACGACCCTGATCCTCTCCCCAGGCGGTCAGGTGACCAGCCGGGCCGGCGTTCGCGTCAGCGCCCCACGGCACTGGCGACCAGCCACCGTTTCACACGTCACGGTCACGGTACGCACGGTCTCACCCGCCTCACTCACCGCGCCCCCTTCGCCGGACGTGAGGCGGGCATCCACCGTGATCGGCGTGCGGGCCAGCGCCACGGTCCAGACGGGCGACGCGGATCGCTTCACGATTTATATTCCTGTGGACGGGCGATCACCGGAGCCCCTGATGCCCCTGCGGCTCGACACGCCTATCCTGGACGCGGCACCCGGCGCGGCCGCCGCCCACGCCGTCTGGGTGCAGGATACCGGGGCGCGCCGGAGCGCCAGGTTCATCGAGTTCGATACGACCACCCTCCCTGCTGGTACGGAACTGCTGTTTGCCGTCGGGCGTGGAGACTAAGGCCGGCACTCCAGGTGAATGCCGACGTCAGAACGCGGCCGCCAGCCGAACGAAGGGAACCGGGCGCGCAGTGGAGCCGGCGGGGCATTGTTGAATTCAGAGTTGGGCGTGCAGCGCGGCACAGCAGGCGCCTGTCCGTCCGCTGAGCGACTGAACTCGGGCCAGAGACGGTGCGGGCGCCAGCAAGGTCACTGATACGGCAAGGGGACAACGGTCGGCCGCGGGTCGCCGCTCGGTCCTGCGTCACCCTCACCACTTTGCGGCACCCAGGGGAGCCGCAGATCAGTCGGCCCGCTCCGCCCCTGCACTGTGGCATTACCGTCCAGGTGCGCGCACGGCAGGCCGGGCCGGTTCTTCTTCTGTGCGCGGGGCAGCGTCCTGAGTCAGGAAGTGGCGCGGACGGGTGGAGATCGCGTGTGAGGCGACCGCGACCGCGTGCTGCAGGGCCGCCTGGAGCGGCTGTCCACGGAGCACGGCCTGAAGGTAAGCGGCGTTCCAGGTGTCGCCCGCCCCGACGCTGTCCACGACCTCCACGCGGGGCGCGTGGACCACGGACAGCTGCCCGCGGTGGAAGGCGAGAACGCCGTCGGCGCCGCGTTTGATGGCCACCACGGCGGACGGCGGCATCTGCGCGGCCAGGGCCGCGGCCGCGGCGGTCACGTCAGGCTCACCGGTCAGGCTGGTGGCTTCCAGCTCGTTGATCAGCAGGTGCTGAACGCCCGGCAGCCAGGACAGGACCTCCGCCTGAACAGCCGCGGTGAAGCCGGTGTCGGGCCAGCCGAAATCGAGGGCGACGGGAACGTGGTGCGCGTTCAGGTGCCGCAGCAGCTCAGGGTACGCGGCCCTCAACTGTGGGGTCAGGAAGGCGCCGGCCAGGAGGGCCGCGCGGACGCGGGGCAGGTGGGGGCGCAGGTCACGCCAGGTGACGTGTTCGAGGTGACCCAGGTACGTGATGAAACTGCGTTCACTGCCCGGGTGGCTGAACGCGGCGGTGACGGAGGTGGGGGCCGCGCAGTCGAGCCAGACGACGGCCGGCGCAGGGAGTTGGGCGCGGAGCCACTGCCCGGCGAGGTCCTGGCCGACCGGGGTGACCGTCCGCGCGTCCAGGCCGAGGGCGTGGCAGGCCAGGGCCGCGTTGCCGGCGTTGCCGCCCACGCGCCACTGCAGGGTCGGCACGAGAACTTCCTGCCCCTCGGCCGGCCACTGCTGGAGGGGACCGAGGATCAGGTCGACGTTGACATTCCCGAGGATGAGCAGGTCGGCCGCGCCGTGGGTCGTCACGGGGCCCCGGCCGGGTGGGGCGCGGCGTGGTACGTCACGTTCAGGCCGCTGAAGAGGTCGTCGAGCGGATACGCGAGGAGCGGCGAGCGCAGGCCGCCCAGGCTGAAGGTCTCTTCTTCCAGGAGCGGCTGCAGGTGGGCGGGGCTGAGGCGGCCGAGGGTGCTGAGTGGGCCGGTCTGGGTGCGGTGTGCGCGCAGCGCGGCGAGTTTGTCCTGCGCGTGTGGGCGGACGTCGATGCGCGCCGCGACGGTGCAGGGGCTGACCGCGTAGACGTCCGGACGCAGGCCGGTCAGGACGCCCAGGCCGGGCTGGGCGTCCGTGGTGGAGGGCGCCTGGAGCCGGCGCATCTCCTCGGTGGTCTGCGTGACGTAGAAGAGCCGCTGGATGGGCACGCCGTGATTGGCCGCGCTGCTGAACGCCGCGGTGGCCACGCGGTGGGCGACCAGGTGATCGGGATGGCCGTACATGCCGTGGGGGTCGAAGGTGATCAGGACCTGAGGCCGGACCTGCCGGATGACGTCGAGAATCCGCTGCTCGATCTCCAGCGGATCGGCGTTGATGGTGGCCTGCGGATCGTCGCGGCGCAGGCGATTTCCGCGGCCACTGTCGCGGTAGTTGAGAAAGACGGGCGGGTGGATGCCCAGGTGCGTGCAGGCCTGCTGGAGTTCCTGCTCGCGCTGCCGCCCGAGGTCCGTGACGCTCAGGGTGGGGTCGGTGTTGCGGCCGGCTTCGCCGCGGGTGAGGCAGACCAGCGTGACGTCCGCACCGCGCGCGGCCGCGCGGGCGAGCGTACCGCCGCAGCGCAGCACCTCGTCGTCCGGGTGGGCCAGCACGGCCAGGAGGGACGCCCGCATCAGCCTTTGAGTCCGGTCATGACGATGCCGTCGATAATCTGCTTCTGGAAGATGGCGAAGACGATCAGGACCGGGATGACGGCGAGGCTGCTGGCCGCCATGATCAGGCCCCACTGGGTGCCCGCTTCACCGTTGAACAGGGCGGTGCCGACCGGGAGCGTGCGGAACTGCGGCTGTTGAATGACGATCAGGGGCCACAAAAAAGCGTTCCAGTTGCCGAGGAAGGTGAAGATGCCGAGGCTCGCCAGGGCGGGACGGACCAGGGGCAGCGCGATCCGCCAGAAGATGCCGAACTCGTGCTCACCGTCGATGCGGGCCGCTTCGATGAGGTCCGTGGGGAGGCTCTCGAAGAATTGACGCATCAGGAAGACGCCGAACGCGCTGATCAGCCCGGGGAACAGGATCGCGAAGTACGAGCCGGGCACGCTGCGCGTGAGGTGCAGGTCGCTGACGCCCACGAACCAGGGAATGACGAGCATTTCCGTGGGGATCATCAAAGACGACAGGATCAGCAGGAAGATCAGGTTCTTGCCGGGAAAGTCGAATTTCGCGAGGGTGTACCCGACGAGGGAATCGAAGAACAGCACGCTCAGGGTGGTGACGCCGGCCACGAGGAGGCTGTTGCCGAACCACTGGAGGAACTTGGTCTGCGTGAGCACCTGGGCGTAGTTGTCCAGGGTCGGCTGCTGCGGCAGGAAGGACAGGTTGAAGAGTTCCTGGAAGCTCTTGAGGCTGGTGAGGACCATCCACGCGAACGGGAAGAGCGTGACGATCACGCCCAGGGTGAGCGCGGCGTAGATCAGGGCGACGGGCAGGTTGAGGCGGCGCGGCCGGCGGGCGGCGCGGGGCGCGCCGGTCTGGCGGGCGGACGTCACGGCCGCTCCGGGGCAGGTGGGGGGACGGTCATGCGTCGTACCTTCGGGTGAGGAATTTGAGTTGAATGACGGTGATCAGCAGGATGATCGCGAACAGCATCACGGTGACGGCGGACGCGTAGCCCATCTGGAAGCGGCCGAAGGCCAGCTGGTAGATGTACAGCGCGACGGTGGTCGTGCTGCTGAGCGGGCCGCCCTGGTCGGTGAAGTTCAGGTTGACGACCTGCGTGAACAGTTGCAGGTAGGCGATGGTGCCCGTCACGACGCTGAACACGATGGTGGGGTTGAGCAGGGGCAGCGTGATGCGCCGGAAGGCCTGCGCGCCGGTGGCGCCGTCAATCTCGGCCGCTTCGAAGTACGTCCGGGGAATCGCGGCGAGGCCGGCCAGGAACAGCACGATCTGGAAGCCGAGGTTCTGCCAGACGACCAGGGCGGCGGTGGTGCCCAGCGCCTGGGACGGGGACGTCAGGAAGCCCTGCGCGGGCAGGTGCAGCCAGGTCAGGAAGGTGTTGACGGGCCCGAACTGCGGGCTGAACAGCCACTGCCACACCCAGGCGGCCGCGACGATCGGGGTGACGTACGGCGCGAAGTACAGCGCGCGGTACAGGCCGCGCAGGGCCGTCACCCGCGAGAGCATCACCGCCACGGCCAGGCCGAGCGCGATCTGGACGGGCACGCCGATGAGGGTGTACACCGCGGTGTTCTTCAGCGCGGTCAGGAAGCGCTCGTCCTGCGCGAGCCGGGTGTAGTTTTCCAGACCGACGAACGGCTGGGTGTCTTTGAGGATGTTCCAGTCGAAGAGGCTCATGCGCAGGGCCATGAGGGTCGGCAGGAACCGCACGATCAGGAAGAAGAGCAGCGGCACCGCCAGGAAGAGGTACGCGGTGCGGGTCTGCTGCCGCCGGATGGCCCCGCCGGGCGGGCGGGCCTTACTTGTAGTACTCATTCAGGAGTTTCTGCTCGTCGGCTGCGGCGCGCTTGAGGGCGCTGGCGGGCGTGGCGCCCTGCAGGATCACGCTGTTGATGGCGTCCACCCAGGCTTTGCGCTGCCCGGCTTCATCCACGAACAGGGTCGAGTGCGCGAAGGGCAGCGCGGCCACGAACGGGCCGTACACCGGGTCGCGGCGCAGGGTGGCGTCGCTGGACAGTTTCTTCCCGGCGGGAATCTCCCCGACGTTCTTGAGCCAGGTGCGCTGCGTGTCGGCGCTCGTGAGGAACTTCAGGAACTTCACGGCCGCGTCGAGTTTGTCGCCCTTGGCGTTCTTGGTGATGCCGTTGACCCAGTACGAGCCGAAGTTGCTGCGGACGCTGCTGCCGCTGAACGTCGGGAGGTTCAGGACGCCCCAGTTGAACTTCGCACCTTTCTGGATCGTGGCCACGGCGAACGACCCGTCGATGATCATGCCGACCTTCCCGGCGATGAACGCGTCGCGGTAGCTGTTGTTGCCGGGGAAGAAGTTCGGCGTGCCGAGCTTGTACTTGGTGTACAGCTCGGTGTAGAAGGTCATGGCTTTCAGGCCGGCGGCGCTGTCGTACGTGACCTGCTTGCCGTCCGCGGAGTACGGCGAGCCGCCGTACTGCCGCACGAGCACCTCGCGCAGCATGTGGTAGTCCTGCCCGTCGGGCTGAATGCCGAAGCCGAGCTGCGTGAAGCGGGGTGGGGCGCCCTTGACGATCTTCTGGGACGCCGCGATGAATTCCTCCCACGTGCGGGGCGGGGTGAGCACGCCGGACGCCTTGAAGAGGTCTTTGTTGTAGAACACCGCCAGGGTGCGCACGCTTGTCGGGAGGGCGTAGTACTTCCCGCCGATCTTGCTGGTCTTGATCATCGGCACGAAATCCCGCTCGATGGCGGCGGTGGGGAAGTCCTTGGCGGGCAGGGGCTGCAGGTACCCGCTGTCGACGTACTGCGGCAGCCAGCCGTAGAAGAGGTTCACCACGTCGGGGCCCTGCCCGGCGGGGACGCTCGAGGCGACTTTCTGGTTGTACGCGTCGTACGGGAAGGTCTCCTGCTTGATCTTGATGTCCGGGTTCTGCGCCTCGAACTGCTTGATCAGGTCGTTCATGGTGCTGACCTTGCTCGCGTAGTCGTACTGCCAGTAGGTCAGGGTGACGGGCGCGGCGGAGGCGGTGACGGTCAGGGCGAGGGCCAGCGTGACGAGGTGTTTCATGGGGTCTCCTTCCAACAGGGGGTGGGGGGGGTACGGTTCAGCGGCCGAGGGTGACGCGGGGCCAGAGGTACGGCAGGGCCTGCTTGCCGCCCCAGCTGAACGACGCCCAGGCGAGGCCGCTCTGGCTGATGTTGGCGCCCGGCCGGGCGTTGGCGGTGTCGCCGTCGTACAGCACGACGTTCAGGCCCAGGGTGTCGCCGGGTTTCGGCTGGGTCGGCATGGCCGCCCAGGGAATCCGGAATTCGAGGTCGTAGCCGCCGTCCGTGCGGCGCGACGCGACCTGCATGCCGGGCGCCGTGGTTTCCATCGGGCCCTGCCGGGCGTCGGCGTCCCGGAAGCCGCGCGCGCCGAAGCCGGCGGTGGTGCAGGGGAACGCCGCGGCCATCAGCGTGGTGGACGTGTCGCGGCTCGCGCCGCTGGGATCCACGGTGATGCCGATCGCGTCTGAACGCAGCTGCGCCTTGACGTCGTCCGGCGCGATGTTGCAGGCCACCAGCTCGTCCTTGACGCTCACGCCGGCGTACAGGTACGTGTCGTCGTAGGCGAGTTTGAACTGCGCGCTGGCGTCGGCGGGACTGTCCGGCGCGGCGCGCCACCACAGGTCGGCCGGGCCGATGGCGCTGCCGGCGGCCTGCGCCAGGTCACTCAGGTCCCCGTCGATGACCGGGGGGACGCTCACCCGCTGGACGGTCAGGCTGGGCAGCAGGTACGCGCTGGCCAGGTCACTGAACGACCCGGCGTTGACGCTCAGGGGCACCAGGGCGCTCTGCTTCCCGGCGGGCAGCGCCGCCGGGCTGGCGGTCAGGGTCACGGTCAGGTCCTGCTGCTCGCCGGGTTTCAGGGTGTACGTGGGCAGAGGGCCGGCCGTCACGCCCGCCGGGAGGGTCAGGGCCAGCGCGCCGCTGGCCGGCTGGGCGGTGCGGTTGGTGACGGTGACGCGCACCGGCGTCGGCTGCCCCACCACGAGGGGGAGGCGGGTGGGGAGGCGGCCGGTCACCCACTCGGTGCCGGTGTCCCGCGCGAAGGCCTGATACGCCGCGATGTCGAAGGTGGGGGCGAACTGCGCGGCCACGGCCGGCACGGGCCGGACGTGCGTCACGGTCTGCCCCGCGACCGGCTGGCCGTCCTGCCGGGCGGCGTACCCCACCGTGAGCAGGGTCGACTCCGCCGGCGCGCCGGCGGGCGCCGTGACCTGGAACGTGGCCGTGACGGTCGCCCCGGGGCGGACGGTCTGCGCGGCGGGCGCGCCCTGCACGGTCCAGCCGTCCGGGCCGCTCACCTGCAGGGTCAGGTCCGTGAGGTCGGTCTTCCCGGCGTTCGTGAACGTCACCGTCACGGCCGACGGCTGCGCGAGGCCGATCTCGTAACTGGCGGGCGCCGCGCTCAGGCGGACGGTGGCGGGACTGCCGGTCTGCGCGCTGAACACGCCGTCCACCAGGGACGTTTCCTTCACGGGGGTCGGCACGCGGCTCGCGACGAGCATGAACGTCTCCGGCGTCGCCGCGCGGGCCGGCAGGGTGTTCGTGGTGTCCCAGCCCTGACTGCGGTAGTTGAACTGCGCGACGCTCTTCAGATCGGCGTACCGCAGGCGGGCGCTGCGGGACACGTCATCGGTGGGCACCGCGATGGTCGCGGCGTCCGCACTCGGGGGGTAGTAGTAGAGCTTCAGGGGCGTGAAGGGCCGCAGGCCCTCGGCGGCCAGGTCCGGGCAGGCGGCCTCGTCACCGGCGGCATTGAATGCGAGCGTGGCCGCGCGGGCGGCCATCTGATGCTGGCCGTGCGTGCCCGGTCCGGGCCACATCGTGACCAGCACCTCGGGCCGGCGCAGCCGCACGAGCCGCACCACGTCACACAAGAACCGGTCGCCGCCCCATTTCTGCGCGGTTTCCTCCGCGGACAGCGTGAAGTAGAAGTCCTGCAGGCCCAGGAAGTGCGGGCTGTCGATGCCCAGCATGCTCAGGGAGCGGCGCTCCTCCTCCTGCCGGATCAGGCCGAGCGCCCGGCCGGTCTCGGGACCCGTGGCGTTGCCGCCCCCCTCCCCGCCCGTGAGGGTGATCACGGTGGCTTTGAGCCCCCCGTCGAGCACGTACCGCGCGAAGGTGCCGGAGACGCCCCCGTCGTCGTCCGGGTGCGCGCCGATGAACATCAGGTCGACGTCCATCAGGTCGGCGCCACTGACACTCGCGCCGTAACTGCCCGCCCCCGGCGTGACCTGCGCGCCCGCGTGGGTGAGGGCGGCGCCCAGCGCGGCCGTGACGAGCAGCGTCGACGCGAGGCGCCCTGAGCGGTGGGCGGCGGCCCTGCTGGTCTTGCGGTGGTCTGATCGGTTCATGCGGGTCCTCCTGTCAGGGCGCCCGGTGAGGCGCGCAAGTGGGTGTGGGCGTCCATGAAGCGCCGGGTGAGGGCGGCGTGGCGGTCCGTATCGGTGTTCAGGCGGTCACTGGCGCCGCGCAGCTGCGCGGCCACGACCTGCGGGGCCGGGCCGCCCAGCGTGACCCGGCGCGCGATGAAGCCCGCCGGGTCCAGGGCGGCCCGCAGGTCCGCCTCGGGCAGCGTGACGCCCACGCCCGCCAGGTCCAGGGGCGTGACGCTGCTCAGCGGGCGGTCCTCGGCGTGCAGCGCGGCGAGCAGGCGTTTGATGCGGGCGTGGGCGTCGCGGAAGCCGTCGCCGGTGAACCGGGTGATCGCGTCGGCGAGTTCCGTCACGACTGATTCCCCCTGCCGCGCTTCGTGCAGCCAGCCCTCCCGGTTCACGAACGGCGCGGCGAGCGACGCCGTGAGCAGCTCGGTGCCCTCGCGGAACTCCTGCCACATGCCGTGCAGGGACGGCTGCATGTCCGGCCCGGGATCGTTGATGTCCCCGAACGGGACGTTGTGGGTGCTCAGCGTGACGCTCTGCGCCATGCCGATGGCCTTACTGAACTTCGTGCGGGCATGCTCGAGCGCGACCGGATTACGTTTCTGCGGCATCACGCTGCTGCCCTGCACGAGGCCGTCTTCCAGCGCGATCAGGCCGCGCGACGCCCAGAAGAGCAGGTCATGCAGCACGCGGGAGAGGGTCGTCGACGCGACCATGACCGTACTGGCCAGCTCGACCTGCCAGTCGCTGGCACTCACGGCGTCGTACGTGTTCTCCAGCGGGCCGTCGAAGGCCAGCAGCTCCGCCGTGCGCGCCCGGTCAATCGGGAAGCTCGTCCCGCCGAGCGCGACGGCGCCCATCGGGCTGAGGTTCAGCCGGCTCAGCGCGCCCAGCATCCGCTGTGTATCCCGGGCGAGGTTGCTCTCCACGGCGCTCAGGTAATGGGCGAGCGTGGTCGGCTGCGCCGGCTGGTGATGCGTGTACGCCACGATCACCGTGTCCAGTTCACGCTGCGCGAACGCCAGCAGTGTGCGGCGCAGGGTCAGCACCCGGTGAAGGGCGCGCATCAGCCGCAGCCGGGCACTCAGCCGGTAGATCGTCATGTCGAGATCGTTGCGTGACAGCGCCGTGCGCAGCGCGCCCGCGGCCGCCGGATCCCGCCGCACGAGCGCCTGATCGAGCGTGAAGAACACGTCCTCGATCCGCGGGTCGTACGGGGGAAAGGGCTCCTCCCGCAGCGCCTGCAGGTGCCGGGCGGCCGCGTCGGCGTGCTGGACGCCGCAGCGGCCGAGCATCAGCGCGTGCGCGGTCAACGCGTCGAACAGGTGCGGCAGCAGGTGCTCAGTGGCGTACTGGTAATCCGGCTGCAACACCGCCTTGAGGTACACGTCATGCCACATGACCCGCTCCTTGTGCGCCGCGCGGACGCAGCCCGGACTCCGGGCCGGCCAGCAGCCGGTCCCGGCACAGCCGGACCGCGCACACGGCGGCCCCACGCCGCGCCGCGTCCGCCGCGTCCGGCTCCTGAACGACCTGCACCGAGGGGGGCAGCAGACCCTCGAGCCGACCTGCGAGTTCACTGCCCCGCCCGCCCTGGAGGCTGAGTACCACCCGCTCCAGGTCCAGCGCGTGACACAGCCCGGCCACGAGGTACGCCGTCGCCGAGAGCCGCGCGGACGCCGAGAGCTGCTCGAGCAGCACGTCCGCGTCCCGGTGCGGCCAGGGGGTCCGCCCCAGCTCGCCGGCCCGGCCCTGCACGCCCCGGTAGAGCACGCCGCCCAGGATGAAGCCCATGCCCGTGCCACTGGCCCGCTCGACGAGCGCGGCCAGGTGCGTCAACTGCGGGCTGCCCGCATGGGCGGCCAGGGCCACCAGGTTCGCGTCGTTCTCGAACCAGACGGGCACGCCCAGGCGCCGCAGCGCCGCCACGTCCAGTTGCGGCACCGCGTTCGGTTCGCCGAGCTCACCGGCCGCGTCGACCGGGGCGGGCAGGCCGATGAGCACGCCCCGCAGCGGCCCGAACCGCGCGTCGAGGGCGCAGGTGCGGACGAGGTCCGCACTGGCCTGCGTCAGATCCGCCGCGGCCACCTGCCGGGTCAGGCCCACCGCCGACTGGTCCGCGAGGCTCACGATCTGCGCGGACATCACGTCCGGTTGCAGATCGATGGCCACCACCGTGCCGAGGTCCGGGGCTGGGGACACCACCTGGGCGGCCCGGCCAGGGGTCTGCTGCGCGCCGCGGGACAGGTACACGACGCGCTCGTCGAGCAGCTGCTGCACCACGGCATTGACGGTGACCTGCGACAGGCCCGTGTGCTGCGCGAGGAGAGGTCGAGTGAGGCCGCGTCGGTCAAGGATCAGCTCAAGGATCTGCCGGCGGTTATGACGCCGCAGTGCATGTGGTTGGCTCATGGCCCCCCTTGTTAAGAAACTTTATGAACTGATGGCCACCTTACACCCGGTACCGCTCCAGCACAGGTCAACCTGACCACAGGGCCCATTGATGGAGAAAACATGAAGAGATTGGTCACCACCACTGCACGGATGACTCACGCAGATCGTGTGGACGGGGCGCGCTGGGCGGCACCAGCAGTGGTCCGGCCTGCAACCGGCGTCAGGGGGCCTACCCTGCAGCTGCACTGGCTTGGCGACCGGCAGCCCGGTGGCGGGCTCCTGCGCAGCCCAGCCGCGCCCAGCGTTCTGGCGGGGACGGCGCGCACGCGGCGGGCCCCCCGTTCAGGCCCTCTACCCGCGGCGCCGTTCAAGCACCGCTCTGCCGGGCGAATCCCACAGGTATGTCTCAGGCCAGCTCATCCACCGGCCGCGCGCTGGCAAGTCGCTGCAGGTGCGCCTTGAGATCATCGACGAACTGCTGCGCCTCAATCCGCGCCAGGCGGAGATGCGCTTCCGTGAGCAGGTGCGCCGGGTCGAGCCGGCCTCTCATCACCTCGTGCCGCAACTGGTCGAGTTCAATCAACGTGAACCGCTTCGAGAAAAGCAGGCTCACGCGCTTGACCGTGAACGTGGCCGCCTCGTCCGGCGTCAAGCCAGACAGTTCTTCACTCCAAGTCGGCAGCACCGGGTCCGGAGCAGCCAGCCGCACCTTCACCTGAGGCGGCGCGGTCGTGGCGCGACCAGTCACTGGAACGGAATCAGGGTACTGATCCGGATTGCGAATCAGGTGCACGAGCGCGTGTGCGGCCGTCTTGCGCACGGTGAGCTGACCACTGCGCAGGAGGCGCTCAAACTGGTCGATACGGCTGAGCAGCACCGACTGCGTGTACTGCCGCGCGAGTTGCCGCGACACGCCGTCCGTAACGCCGTGGCCCCGCAGGCGGTTGAGCAGCGCCGGGCTGACGGGCGTGAACTCCGACGCGAACTGAAACCGCAGCCGCTGCGCGCGGCCGCGGCCCTCGACCGACACGGCCCGCAGGTACCCGCGGCGGACGAGTTCCTCGTGCGGTCCCTCCAGGGCCCGCCGGATCGAATCGGGCCGGGCTGAAGGCAGCTTGCACAGGTCCGCCCATTCGATCAACCCCACGTCGAACTCGTCCACGACGTCATCCGGATCTTCCGGGTTGTACCGCATCGCGTCGAGCAGCCGGAAGATGATCCGCGTCCGTGGGCGGGAGAGCGACTGCATGAGCTCGATGTTCAGCGGTTTCGTGAACCCGCTCCGCAGGGACGCCACGAGCGGCTCGGCCAGACGCACCCGCAGCGTACTGCGGTCGTCGAACTGTCCCGACTGTCCCTGGTGCGTGTACTCGAGCAGCTCAATGAAATGGAAGCGGGCAGTCGTCCAACGGCGGTTCGGGTGGTCCCGCCAGCCTCCGGCGATCTCGTACGACGTCGTATGCAGCCGGTCAAGGCTGGTCATCAGCATCTCGCGGTACTTGCCGTTTCGGTGGAACCCCGCGATCTGCATCAGGTCCGAGACCGCCAGGGTCATCTCACCGTCGTCGGGCATGCCGAGGCTCAGGTAATAATCGATCAGGGCGCTGCTGACGTCGTTATCGATGCCGTGCGGCACGCCGAGCTCCGGAAGCGCCCGGCAGGAGACGCGGACCATGCGTTCACCGTAGGGGTAGGTGACCTTCCAGGTGTTCAGCTCCCCGATCTGATCCTGAGCGGAGATCAGGTTCAGCCGTCCCCAGTTGAGATCGTCGAAGCTGTTGCGGCGTGGTTTGATCATGGGGGTCTCTGCTGTTGATCAACATACTTCTTCTGGACAGAAGATTCTGAAAAGATATGGTGAAAAAACACCACCAAAGACCAGCGAGGTGTGTCCTTCTGCACGCTGTTTTTGATCTCAACCCCACAGGTGTGTCTCAGTGAATCACACAGGTATGTCTCAGGCAGGCGCACCGAATCCCACAGGTGTGTCTCTCCAGCGGATCACAACCCCACAGGTGTGTCTCAGGCGCTTCCACAAGCGTGTCTCAGGAGCGTCCTGTGACACACCTGTGGGGTTTTCCTGTCATCCCACAGGTCTGTCTCAGGGCAAATGAGGGCCATCCCACAGGTGTGTCTCAGTGAACCCCACAGGTGTGTCTCAGGCAAGCAGGCGAAATCCCACAGGTGTGTCTCAGGCAACGCCGCTGCCCGGAAGCTGGGCAGCGGACCACTGCACCTGTGGCGTGACCGCGCTGTACGGAGCCATCTCCTGTACCCCTGACCCGCTGACGACACACCTGAGCGATCCGGAACGCCGCTGGCCTGACCAGCGGCGTTCCAGCTGCTGAGCAAACGCGTCCTCAACCATCCAGCACACTGCGTCCACGGCGCTTTACAGCAGGCGTAGTACGTCATTATCCCCACGAGCATGCCCGCCGGGAGATGCTTGAAGAGCGCCCCTGAGCCTCATTTTTGTGCGATCACAGCACGCCCGGAACGAGAATCACTCGATCAGTGCCATTTCGCTCAGGTGTGTCGTCGGCACGTTGCCCGAATCACTCAGGTATGTCGTTGAGCGGAGAGTCCGCTGTCCCAGTTCACCCTCGACCACAGCCCCTGCCGGAGGCACCGAGTGCCGCGCCAAAACCCGCCGCACTTCTTCGCGCAAGTCGGTAGCCACCTGTCACCGATCGTGCAGCTGATGACCGGGTACGTTGGCGCTCCGCTCTTCAGATTACTTTTCCGTGCCGACCGCAGTTGAGCTGGTGCCATTCGGCCGCCAGCGCGGGGCACATCGTATCTGACAACCCCACAGGTGTGTCTCAGGTGGGTCAGCAGGTCGGCGCCGGCCGAGCGTGACCGAGCCCCCGCTGGCACCTGAGCCCTTCAGAGTCGCCCGGGGCCGTATCCTGTGTACCTATGGCCGATTCGGTACCTGGAGCTCGTCCTCGTGTCGTTCGCCCTGTCGTGCGTCTCCTGAGGTTGAAATTCCGGGCACCCATGTCGGTGTCGTCGCGTATGAACATGACCTGTCATGGGGATACCGGGCATGTGACATCCCTCACGGCCTACGGCGCCGTGACCAAGCAGCATGGTCTCAAGCGCGATCACCGTGCGCGACGACTTGGAGGACGTTGAGATGCCCAGATTAGACGCCTACCCAAATACCCTGGAGACCACCGGGATCGCCGCCGACGCTGCCGTCACAATCGGCAAAGTGACGCCGATGTTTGAACGGCAACGGCCAGCCAGCGTGTCCGACCTTCCGCTTGACTGGGTGGGTGGGGACTCCGATGCGGGCACGCTGCTGGCCCGCATCGCGCCCACACAGCGGGACGTGGCGCGCCTGCGCCGCGCCCATGAGCTCGTGGGCGCCCTGTTCGGGTCGGATCGCCGGCGCGTCTGGCTGACGACGCGGCTGCCTGACCGCGAGGAGACCCCACTCGAGTACCTGGCGGTCCACGGGCCTGACGGGTGGGGCGAGTTGCTGCGGGGGCTGTTGGGCGCCATGCAGGGCGGGAGCTACGCGTCGGAGGCGGACCTCGACTGGGCCACCGAGCGCCTCGCCGGGCACAGGCTCGTCATCCGCCGGTCACAGCCGACCTGACGCGTGGTTGTGCGTCCAAGGGCTCCACTGGCCCAACAGTGGTCATGAGCACCTGACAGGCCCACACGTCATCAGATGTCGCGGTACTGCGGCACGCTGAGGGTGTGGCGACTCTCGGGGGATCAGTCCAGATGCGGCACAGCACCTCCCCCACCGCAATGACCCGGGGTTTTGCACGGAATCTGAAGTTCAAGCCGTGTCTCTTCCCCATACCTCGGCCTACTGCCCCTCGCAATATTCATCAGTGCGGCGCCTCCCAAGGGGAGATCGAAGAGATCCGCATCGACAAGAACACGTACGTGATCCTCACCATGCGCGGGCGGGAAGTCACCCTCCCGTTCAAAGTCACCGACACGGAACTCACGTCCATCGTCAGTGCCTTCAGCGGCTTCCGTGACGACAACCGCACGGGCCTCGACGGCACGCTGCACCGCATCAGCAAAGTCCCAGGCCTGAACAACACCATCGGCGGCATCACCATCCGCATCGCCAAGCACGTCCTCGGGGCAGCCGACACCCTCCTCCCGCACATCCTGCACGCCAAGGGCATCCTCCTGATCGGCCCGCCCGGCTTCGGGAAGACGACCCTCCTGCGCGAGATCATCCGCCACCTCGCGCAGCGGTACGGCAGCAGCGTCGTCATCGTGGACACCAGCAGCGAAATCACCGGGTCGGGCCTCATCAGCCACTGGGCGACGTACCCCACCCGCCGGATCCTCGTGACGAACAAGCGCGAGCAGGGGGAACTGATCCGCCAGGCGTACGCGAACCACAGCCCCCGCTACATGGCCGTGGACGAGATCGGCCATCACGGCGACGCGGACGCGATCGCCTCCACCAAAGCGCGCGGGGTGGGCATGATCGCCACCTGCCACGGGTACACCCTGAACGATGTCGTCCGCAGCCCGGTGTTCTGGCCGGTGCTGGGTGACATCCGCGAGGTGGGCCTGAACCGCCAGCGTCTGAACCCGGCGACGTTCGACGTGGCGGTCGAAGTGCGCGGCATCGGCCGGTTCGTGGTGCACACTGATGTCAGCCGCGCGGTGGACGATTGCCTGACCGGCCTGCCCGCGCGGGGCCTGCACGTGGGCGACTGGCCGAACATGCGCTTCTGACCCCACCGCACCCTCTCCCCTGCCCCCGCCACCCGGCGGGGGTTGTCCGTGCCCGGACGCAGGTGAGGTGCGGCGCGGCCCCTGAGGATCACCCACGTCAACGCGCCAGCCGTCTCACCGGTCATCATGGAATGTCCGCGTCACCTACCCGTGCCCGCCCCGCGTCACCGTGACCATACCCGTCTGATCCGCCCCACCCAGCAGCGACGCCTGCCCCGGCCTACGGGAGCCAACACACCAGCCCGCAGCGCACGACACTGAAGTGGCGCGGCACACACCCGCACTCACATGCGGCGCGTCATCAACATCGGTGACCCGCGCGCAGTTGTTTCCCCCAAACTTGACGAACCCCAGTGCACGCCCACGGACCGGCGACCACCCACCCAGCTCCTCCCCACTCGCCACACCTGAACGTGAACGCCGCACCTGATGTCCAGGCGCGGCGCGTCCAGGGGGTCAGAAGATCACGACCTATTGGAGAGCGCCTGCCCGATCAGGCGCAGGCCATCACGGACGTCTTCAACCACATCGCGCGTCGACTCGCCGCGCTTGTCGCCCGCCGCGCGGCGTTCATCGAGGGCCGCGTCGATCTCCTCCGGCAGTGCCCGCAGCAGGTTCTCGATGACCCCCAACCGCCGGGTCACGCCCTCCAGGGTCTCCTGGAAGTTCCGGTTGATCTCCAGCAGCTGCTCGTTCACTTTCACCTGCGCGGCGTGCGTGCTGCGGAGTTCCTCGATCACGTCCGCCAGTTCCGGCGGCTGCTCATCCGCGCCGTACTGGTCGGTGAGGTACGCGCGGAAGGTCAGCCAGCGGTCCGCGTCGTACCCATCCAGGTACGACTGCACGGTCGACCAGGCGTACGCGGTGACCATCCAGACCTTGCCGGGCTGGGTGAACCCGTCGCGTTTGTGCTTGAGGACCGTCTGCCGCAAGACGGTGATGCGGTCCCGGCAGACGCGGGCCGTCCACCCGTACCGGTTCATCATGAGGGGGATCAGGGGTTCGGTGGTGGTGGCGGCAAACGGTTGGGCACTGAGCGACATCCGCTTCAGTGTACGCGCCCTCACCGCGTGCTCACCCGCCAGGCACGTCCAGGGGAGGCCGTGCGTGTCACAGCTCAGGTCAGGTGACCCGGTGATGATCACCCGTCCCGAACTCACCGCAGGCGGGACACGCCCGTCGCCACCCGGCATCAGTAAGACGCGGTGACCCATCATCACCGCCTGCCCATCGCCCCCCAGGATCACACCCTGCCCGACAGGTCACTCCCCAGCGGGAGGTCACACGCCGCCCGCCGGGCGTAGGGCAGCCGCCCCGTCCTGCTCACACAGGTCCAGTGGGTGCGTGACCTCCGGGTCGGTGAAGCGCACCTCCACAACCCCGGCGTCCCCGTCCTGCGCCGCGCGGCCAGCCGCGACGTTGCGAATGAGGTCCGCGAAGAACGCCGTGATGGAAGACGCGAGCACGAACCGGGTCCGCTCACGCCCGCCGAAGTTCACCACCTGCCCCACCTGCCCCGCCGCGTCCGGATGCAGGTCCACCGCGAGGTACGCGCCACTGTGATCATGCGCCACCGGCAACCAGCCCACGTCGAACCCCACGGGCCTCACGGTGCCCGGCGGATCGACCGCTTCCACGGCCGGGCACACTGAACTCAGGAGGAAGCTGTCCGGGCGGCTGAAAGCGGCGCGTTCCCTGAGCGCCCCCGCCAGGGGCAAGGCGGTCAGCCCGTCGTACAGCCCATGCTCGCGTGACGCGAGGTACGGGTTGAGCAGGTGGAAATAATGCTTGACGTCTGCCGGTACGGTGAGGCCAAGGTCACGTTCGAGTTCGTGGAACAGAGGCGTCAGGTCATCAGGGGCGGGCAGCGGCAGGTCCGGTTGCGCGCCCCGCAGCCAGGACAGGACCGTATGCACTGGGTCAGGGTGGTGGGGCATGGACCTATTCTCCCGGTTCGGGTAAAGGGGGTCGGCTACACTCGGGGTCGTCACACACGAGCTCCCGTAGGAAGGCAGCGTTGAGGCTGGGGCTCGCCCGCAGGTTCGGCTCGACGCGTCACGTCCCCGGGCGCAGGTCACGGTGGCCGCCGAGAGGCAGGAGGATCAGAAGGGCACGACACCTGGTGAGCCCTGCCGATCACACCAGGTCGCCGCTGTCCACTCGGCTTCACGGTGTGAGGTCGACTTCCGCACGAGTGCAAGCGCCGTGAACCGCCGCACCGACTTTGCGGTCATTCCAGCTGCGCGGGGCACGTCCGACCAGCACTCACCACTCGCGGGTCACCGCGACCGCAGAGCACTGGGGCTGTGACCCTCACGGCTTCTTCCACCCGTGAAAGGCCACCGTGATGACGGCCCAACCTGAATGATCATGGGCGACGAGCAGACCAACACGTTCAACCGGCCCGTCCACTGTGCGGGCCGCAGATCACGCGCGCAGGTGTTCGTCAGTGGTGAGGCCTTGATGCTGCGCCGCCCAGGCGGCCACGTGATCGTTCGTCATCCGGTCAATCCGCACCGCTCCGCATCAACGGCAGGCCTTGACCTTACAGCCCAGGTCAGCCGGTCATGTTGGGTGTGACCCGGTGGCGACCACCCGACGTCACCACTCGCCTTGGGGGTTGGTGGTGTGTCGTGAGCTCGAGTGGCGTTGAATTTTTTTGGCGACGCGCCTGGAACCTGGGCTCGGGTCACCCGGTCGGCGTGTGTGTGATCAGGGCCCGACCACCCAACGTCATGACCCAGCTCGTAGGCCCGTGGTGTGTCGTGAGGTCAGCCCACCTCCACTTTTTTCCGGCGACGCACCTCGAAGCTGGGATCAGGTCACCCGGTCAGTGGGTGCGTGATCGAGGGGTGACTGCTGAACTTCATCACTCGCGTCGGGGGCCAGTGGTGTGTCGTGAGGTCAGGTGGCGTCAACATTTTTCCGGCGACGCGTCTCGAACCTGGGTCAGGTCACCCGGTCAGTGGGTACGTGATCGAGGGGTGACCGCTGAACTTCATCACTCGCGCCCTGGGCCGATGGTGTGTCATGAGGTCCAGAGGCGTCAGCATTTTTTCCGGCGACGCATCTCGAAGCTGGGGTCAGGTCACCCGGTCGGCGTGTGTGTGATCAAGGCCCGACCACCCAACGGCATGACCCAGCTCGTAGGCCAGTGATGTGTCGTGAGGTCAGCCCACCTCAACTTTTTTTCCAGCGACGCACCTCGACGCTGGGGTCAGGTCACCTGGTCAGTGGGTGCGTGATCGAGGGGTGACCGCTGAACTTCATCACTCGCCTCGGGGGTCAGTGGTGTGTCGTGAGGTCGGGTGGCGTTGAATTTTTTTTCGGCGGCGGGGGTCGGTGCGCGCGTGAGGTGACGTCCGGGCGTTCGCGCGAGGTGGGTGAAGGCGCGGTGTTGCAGGTGAAGGGTGGGTGCCTCACGAAAGTCATCTAGACAGGTTGGGCGTAAAAACCTGAAAATGCCCCCTTGGCAATTGCCAGGCCAGGCACCCATGTGACCTCACCCTTTGACAAGTCGCCAACCTCATGAAAGCCCCCAACCCTTACGCTACGGAGGGGCATTTTACGGCGTTTTTCCCGATGAAAAAATTGCAAAACTCCTACAGTCCTAGGCAGGATTTCCCCACAAAAGGCCCTTTTACGCCGTCCTTTTTGCCCCTTTTTCCCCCGCCTGGACAGCGTTGCGGGCGCTTCAGGCCGCGGCGGTCCTCATCTTTCCATATCCCGGGTCGTATGGTGGCCCTGCATACTGTATGGATTTTTCGGGCTGGCCGGACCCCTGCGGGGCCACGACCAGCCGTCAGGGGCGGCGCGTGCCGTGCGGTCGACGGCGGGCGGGCCGCGTGTCGTGACGTCGGGTGGGGGCGGTGATGCAGCGCCGTGGACCTGACTGGCGTCACGGCGGCGGGCCACGTCGGGTGTGGTCGCTGGTGGACGGCGGGGGTGATCGGGGTGAGGCGGACCCCTGCGGGGCCACGCTCACCCGGAGGTGCAGCGCGGTGCGCCCTGGGGTCACGGCCGGTGTGGCGGTCGGCCCGCCTGCCGCTTTGGCGTTCGCCGCCGATCGGAGTTCGACGAATGGCGGGGCACGCGTCGCCTCCCGTCAGGCCCTGACGCCCCGGCGAAAGGTGACGTCACCCTCATCACCAGATGTCACCGGCAGGTCCGGTCGGGGTGAGGCGGACCCCTGCGGGGCCACGCTCACCCGGAAGTGACGGGCGCACCCTCTGCGTTCGCGTGACCTGACACCCGGCGCTTCTCGTACACGGCCCACCCGGGCCAGTGTCTTCCGTGTGCCGTTCGCCTGACCTGCCTGCGTGATCGTCCACCCGGCGTGCTCGTGTGCCGTTCTCCTGGCGTACCTGTGTGCCCTTCACCCGGCCCGGTGCCTTGCGTGTGCCGTCCACCTGACCTGCCCATGTGCCGTTCACCTGGCCCGGTGTCTTGCGTGTGCTGTTCACCCAGCTTGCCTGTGCGCCCCCTGCGGCGGGTCGTCACGGGCCGGTCGTCCCTGCCGGTCGGGTGAGGTGGGCCGGGTCTGCGTGACCAGGTGACGCGGCGCTGATGCAGGGTCAGGCGCGCGCCAGGGTTCCTGACGGAACCGCGGCGCGCGGTGGCGGGCGGGCATGTCCCACCCACCTGTCCTGATCAAACGCAACGGCGCCTGGCGGGAGGCAGGCGAAGCTGTCCCGCACTCGAGAGCTGACGGGTGGAACCTGAAGTTCCCCGGTGGCCTGCCGGGGCACGTGACGAGCCTGCTGGTGATGACCGCCGGGACGTACGCACCGAACACGAAACTCCGGGTGCTGGTCACCCGCCCCCGGCGGGATGGCGGCACGGACTGGTACGACGTGGGGGAGGCGTGGGTGTCGAAGCACGGCAAGGCGTTGGTGATCACCATCACGACGCAACTCCCGGCCGGTGAAGCGAAGCTGGTCATCCTCCCCTACCGCACCCGGGCGACCGCATGACCCCGAACAGCAAGACGACCCACCTCAACCTGCCGCGGGCACCTTTCGGCGCGCGGACTGTTCCGGGTGGCGGGGCATTGACCTGCGCAGGTGCCGCGCCTGCCTCCTCGACATCCGGCGCGCGCGAGCGGCCACCTGCTCGTGCGGTCGTGGCGCCGGGTGCGGTGGACGTCCCATCGACTGCGGTGATGGACGTCCCATCGACTGCGGCGCCGGGTGCAGTGGACGTCCCGTCGACCGCGGCGGTGAACGTGACCCTGCTGACCTCACGTGGCGGGTACCGCCCCCTGGGGTTGGGGTGGGCGCGGCCGTTCGGGTTCCGGGTGCACTGCTGGGACCGGCCGGGGGTGGGGCGCGTGGGCGTGTTCCTGCCGGCGGGCGTGTCGGGTCACCTGCCGGTCCGGGTGCAGCTGCGCGGTGAGCTGGGCCGGCTGGGCTCGGGGGTGCTGGTCCCTGGGCTGCGGGCGGTGGTGCTGACGTTCGAGGCGTTCCCCGCCAGCGGGTGGTTCGACGTGGTGATCCCGGACGGGGTGCCACTGCGGATGATCACCGCGCGGCCAGCCCGGACCTGAGTGAACAGCGCGGGGTGACACCGGCCCCCACGAGGGGGGCGCGGGTCACCAGGACCGGAAGGCAAGAACCCCAGCAGAGGTTCACGCCGACCGGACGAAGCAGGCCCGAGCCGCCAGGTGTACATCACCAGGTCAAGGGCACAGGGTGACTCCGGCCCCCTCCGGGGGCGCGGGTCACCAGGAACGGACGGCAAGAACCCCAGCGAAGGTTCGCAGGGCTGAACCCCGGACGACCGGGCAGGCCCAGGGCACACACACGCGCCCAGCAAGGAGCTCATCATGACGACAATTGCCCCCCAGACCACCAGCACCACCGCCGCCCTCAGCGCTGCCGCCAACAAGCCCCACGGGGTCGCCGTCTCCCGCCGCTACGGTGAAGCCGACGCTGCTGGTCACCGCAAGTCCGCCAACACCAACATCGGCGGCGCGTGGTCCTTCAAGGACGGCAAGGTCGGCATGAACGTCCGTCTGTCCGCCATCCCCATGCTCGGCGTGGACAGCAGCCTGATGATCTTCGCCGGTGGCAAGGGGGAGACCTTCACCATCACCGAACCGCGCCTCGTCGCCTTCCAGGTGGTGGAGTTCACCACCCGGGACAGCGAGAAGAAGAAGCGCTGGACGATCATCGGCAGCGCCTTCCGCAGCAAGAACGGCGGCGCGTACCGCCTCGCGGTCGACGCCATCCCCACGGACCTGAACATCGTCCTGCTGCCCCCCAAGGACAAGAACGCCACCGAGGTCGTCGGCACGTCCGTCGATACGCCCGTGGATGCGGTGGCCCCCTTCTAAACCTGCCGGATTCCATGACGCCCCTGGTACCCTCGCGGCACCGGGGGCGTCGCCATGCCCATCCCGGAAGCGCGCACGGCACGGGCGGCCCGGCCCCCTGCGGGCGCACGGGCCGCCAGGACGGCGGGCATGACCACCGCCGAACAGCCCGATGCGCCCTTCGATGCCTGCTTCCGTCCGCCCACGCCACCCGAGCGGACCGCGCAGCTCGAAGCGGCCATCGCCGCCCTGCGGAACCCCACGCATGTCGCCGAGGTCATGCGCCGCGCCGCGGGTGACGTGGCCCTGCTCGTGCCGCACAACGCGGAGACGGGCGCGGTGTACGTCACGCAGGTGGATGGGGACCTGCATGAAATCGCCGGGCGGGACTGGTCGCTGCTGTTCAGCACCACCGCCCGGCCGGGCACGCTTGAACGGATGCTGCGCGTGGCCATGACCGCCCGCCGGCCAGGCGGCGCGACCTGCCCGCCCGCGTGGAAGCTGGAGGTGACGGTCCGGCATCACGTCGAGCACCAGCAGGGGTACCTGTTGTTTCCCACCCGCGCGGCCCTTCAGGCGGGGCAGGCGCTGCTGGAGGCGATGTTCGCCCGGGAGGACGTGCAGGTCCGCCTGTCGGTGCCCGCGCAGGTCCTGCCCGAACCGGCTGACTGGGTCGTCGGGGAGGTGATCGAGGCGCCCGCCATCCGGGGGCTGCTGCACGACCTGGACCTGGACGAGTACCTGCGCGGGGACGCGTACGCGAACCTCAAACGCCGCCTGGCCCTGCCCGGCTGAAGGGCGCGGGGCGGTCCGGCCCCCTGGCGGGGGCGCAGGGACCGCCAGGACCACCCGGCAGACGGGCGCCCCCCGCCTGGCGTTCACCTCCCCCCCGCCCCGCCCTGCCCCGCCGCCGCCGCGGCACTGGAGACCCGCATGACCCACGCCGCCCCCCTGACCACCACTGCCCCCGCCCCCATCGCCGCCGTCCTGCCAGCCGGGAACAGCAGCCTGCCCGTCGGCGGAGGGGTCCTCACCGGCCTGCGCCACGTGATCACCGAAGCCGTCAAATCCGTCACCGGTCACGCGAACGGCCTGGTCGGCGGGCCACTGCTGGGCCTGATGGGCCTGACCGCCGGACAGCCGAAATGCGCCGACCGGGACCACACGCCGGATTTCGTGCGGCTCACCGCGCGCGGGTACGTCGCACACATTCACCTCAAGTCGGTCGTGCCTGAACTGTGGGACGCGGTGCAGGAGGAGATCTACGTCCGCCTGACCGCGGTCAGCCCGCACGTGGAGACGGTGAACATCAGCGAGACCGACGGGGGGCAGCTGACCATCAAGGTGGACCTGAGCACGCCCGAGTCGGTGATGCATGCCGAGGCGCTGCGGACCCTGCCGAGTGCGGGGCTGGAGATCCTGAACGACGACCGCTGGACGGTGCACCGCCGGTACGTGTACGTGACGGGCCGCTTCCAGGGCCTGGTGGAGATCAGCTGGCCGGGGCAGTTCGGGCAGAGCGTCGCCGCGTTCCCCGCGCCGGGTGTCACGCCGGACGTCCTGATGGACCTCGCCCGCTGAGGCGCGCAGGCTCCACTCCCCGCACGGGGGGTGGGGCCTGTTTCCCGTGGAAGTACACCTTATATATAGGCGCGTGGAAGCTGGCGGGCCGCTCGGGTTTCCCGTGAACCTCCACCTTATATATACGCACGTGGGATGACCCGTTCTCTCGGGGAGGCCCGTGAACGTACACCATATATATAGGCGCGTCTCTTGGGGCGGTGTGCGGGAACCCGGGGGCGGTCACGCCCGTACTCCGGGGCATGACCCGCCCCATGCAGACTCAAGCCGGCGGCGCTCCACCGGACCGCCTCAGCCGGGTGGGCGGCGCGGTGGCCGCCGTGGTATTCATCGCTGGAGCGATGTTGCGTCTCAATCACCTGATCACACCCGCGGCAAGCATCGGCATTCAACTGGCGGCATTGCTGCTCGCGCTGGGCACCTGGCGGCTCGATCGGCTGCGCAGCACCAGCACGCTCCTGCTGGCCTGGTGGATCGGCATCAGTGCCTTCGACCTGAGCCGGGCCCTGGAGGCGGACCAGCCGGTGCTGCTGGCCCTGCTGGTGGGCGCGGCGGCGCTGGCCGTGCGGGTGCTGATCAGCCACGCGCGCCGCTGACCGGCGGGGGCGGCGCGGCCTGACGGCACGCGGCCGCCGGGCCGGGCGGGCATGACCCTGAATGACCTGACGGCACTGAACCCACAGCCTGGCGCGGACGCGCCGAACCTGGCGCGGACGCGCCGAACCTGGCGGAGCTCACGGCGAAACTGATCCTGGCCCGCGCGGCGTACGACGAGATGAGCGCGTCGGACGAGTACGACAAGCACACGGAGTATTGGCTGCGTAACCTGAGCTGGGACCTCGAGCGTCTCGGCGTGCAGGGCGCGCAGGTGATGGAGGTGAATGGCGTGCCGTACGAGGTGCGCGTCCAGCCGGACACGTACGCCCAGCTGCGCCGCCTGGACGTCCCGGCAGCCGCGGAGGGTCAGCCCTTCGATTTCTCCGCGCTGGATCTCGGCGCGGACCGGGCGGCGCAGGCGGCGTTCCTGGCGAGCATGCCGCACCTGCATGCCGCGCTGAGCGGGCCGGGCGAGGTGCCGGTGCAGACCCTGCGGGCCGCGCATGCGGAGTTGCACGGGCGGGGCGTGCACGCGCGCGTCATGACCGGCAGCGCGGCGGACCTCACCGAATGGGCGACCCGGTCACCGCTGAGTGAAACCACGGCCGTGAGTGTCTTCTGCCTGCCGCCGGAGGGCACGCACGCGCGGCGGCTGGGTCCGGCGGTGCTGCTGGCCAGTGACACGCGCGCCGCGCACCGGCGGGACCTGGCGGCGCTGACCACGCTGGCCGCGCCGGGTGACCGGGTGATCCTGATCGGCATGCACGTCCGCCTGCTCGGGGAACTGCGGGCCGTGTCCGGCTTGTACGTGAGTGCCCGGCTCACCTGACGCGGCTCAGCCTGCGTGGGTGGAGGCCGGGCAGACCCCTGCGGGGCCACGCCCGGCCAGCGGGAACGGTAAGACCCCAGAGAGAAGGTCAGGCGCGGCCGCAAGAGCTTGAATCCCCGTGCCGGTCCCTGTGAATGCAGCGGCTCCCGGATTGGCGCATCCTTCCCCGATTTGCTGGACCCCACGACTCAACCAGGCCCCTCTACCTCGCGGCGATGCTGACCCACGCGCCGCTGGGGACCCTGCCCAGTCACCACGAAGGAAGGCAAGAAGCGAAGCGGAGGTTCGAGCTGGCCTGAACAACCACGGCTCAGTCACCGCACAAACGGCTGAACGGCAGTGGGTGACACCGGCCCCCTCTGGGGGCACGGGTCACCACGGAAAGAAGGCAAGAACCAACGCACGGTTCGAGGCTGCAAACCCGAATGACCAGGTCCGCCCAGGTCAGACGAGCGCCCAGCCAGGAGATCAACATGACGAACACTGCCCCCAGGCCGCCCCCGTCACCGAAGCCAGGACCACCAAGCTCCATGGGGTCCTGTGTCCCGCAAGTTCGGTGACGTGGACGCCAACGGGCACTGCAAGTCCGCCAACACCAACTTTGGCGGGACGTGGAGCTTCACGGATGGCAAGCTCGGCAGATCGTCCGCGTATCTCGAGGTTTGTGCACCTTGTCTACAGGTGCGTTTACACGCGCAGTGTCCCGCGGGGTTGCCTTGGGCGTGTGGGCGGCGCGGCCTGGCGGCACGCCCCGCCTGAACAGCGCACATGGATGACCACATCTTGTCAGTCTCCTCACGCCTCTTGTTGAGCACGTTGCTGGAGGTGTGCCATGCGTGATGATCAAATGTTCGCGCGAACCTGGCTCTCGGTGGCTTTGGCCGCTCAACTGATCGAGTACGCCCGGGACTTTGGCCTTGTGGCAACGGCCAGCGTAGTGCTGCTCTCTGTCCTGTTGGGCGGTGCCGTCGCGCCGGTGATCAGGGCCAGCCCGTTCCTGCAGGTGGCCCTGATGTGGGTCAATGCCGTGCTCAGCCTGGTCATCCTCGTGGCATCAGCTCTGCAGCCTGAGGCGGCGACTCTCGACCTGACGTTGACGGTGGTGCTGTGGTGGTCACTCTTCGGTGGGCCCGGCTCGGCCTGGCGGTGCCGAGCGCAGCGCTGGCTGAGCGAGGTCACCCTGCTGGGTCAGCCGGTCATGCCTCTGCCCGGCGGGGACTGAGCACGGCGAGGATCCCGCATTCAATCCACCACTGTTCAAGGCAGGTCTTTCCCGTGATGTCAGGCCGGCGTCGCCGGCCTGATCAAGGCAGCAGGGCCCCGTTCGCGCCCTGGCTCACATCATCATTCCGCCTCTTCCGTCCGCTGTGAGCGGACGCTTTGCTTTGGAGATTCCCATGTCACGTCGTATGTATCCAGATCAGCACAACATCCAGATCTCAACGGTCTCTTACCCCGCCGTCCGCCAGCTCATCGCACAGGGCCAACTCATCCCGATCGACCGCGCACCTGAGTCCGATAATCCCATCAAGGGCCTCACCGACGCTGAACTCTACGTGTTGGCCGCGGATGCGCCGATCGAGATCCTCTCTGATGTGGCGTGCGTCATCGGGGGCCTGCCGGTCCAGGCCAAGCTGTACGCGCTTCCCTCGCCGGCCTATCACGCGGTCGTGCGTGCCAACCCATTCACGCAGTACCCCGGCATCGCCGAACTCCGCGCCACACTGCGGACGTCGGCCACCAGTGCCCTTGAGGGCCTGCGCCGCGCTGTACAGCAGGGCCGTCAGCCAGGTCAGCTGGTCGCTGCGGCACAGGAGAGTGCGCAGTTCGTGTCCTGCTGGATGCCGGACCAGACCGTCGTGCAGATCAAGTCGCTGCCCAAACGGGCCGAGCCGGATGTATTTTTGACGCTCGCGTTTCGAGCGGCCTTCACTGGCGTGTTCCCGCCGCGCCGGGAGGCGGCCATGGGCCTCGACGTCGGCCTGCAGCCCCACACGGTGGTGGCCCGAGAGGACGGTCAGGTCAGGCACTATCACCTCTCGCCACTGGTGCGGCTGCCTACGCGGTCGCTGTCCTCGGCGGAGCGTGAGCTCCACGAGATCCTGCAGTACGCCCAGGGGCGTGAGGATTCCGAGGTGGTCGTGGCGTACCTGATCGGTCACGCCAGTCACATCTACGCGGAGGTCCTGGAGCACCGGGGCATGTCCACCAAATATATTGCCCGGAGTCGCCAGCTGGCCCTGCAGGACGCGTTTTACAGCCATCTGAGCCAGTACGCCAACGCGGCAGGCATCCCGTTTACGCGCGTGGATGCGCACCACAGTTCCACGACGTGCCCCGATTGCGAGACCCGAGGCGAGCGCGACCGTGACATCTTCCGCTGCCCAGCCTGCGGCCTGCAGCGCAACGCGCACGAGGTCGGGGCCCTCAATGTGCTCGCGCGCGGCCTCAAGGGCGGGGTGCACCTGCGGACGGGTCGGTGGCGCGCCTCTGGTCAGCCGCGCCGTCCGGCGCGGGATGATTTTGCCGAGTGGGCCGACGCCTATCACTTTCCGGGCCTCGGCCGGCGGTGATGGGGCCGGCCAGGTTGGCGCTGGCCGGGCACCGGCACCTGCTGCTGTGCGTGCAGCGCACGTCCACGCGGCGGTGGGTGCGGGTGGTGCGCGGACCGGATCTCGACGTGGCGCAGGTCACGTGCACGGCCGCGCCCGGTGAGGTGGTCCCGCACGGGCGCGACGTTGATGTGCTCCTCGGGCTGCTCAGCGCGGCGGACCAGGAGCGGCTGGGTGACCCCGTGCGTCTCACGGTCGCCGAGCTGGTCACGCGCAGCTGCCTGCCGCCGGGTGCGCGCGGGATCGCGGCGGTGCAGGCCAGCCTCCGCCGCCTGAGCGGCAGCACGTTCGAGGTGCTCGAGGTCCGGTCCGGTCACGTCCCGCAGCCCTGGCAGGTGACGCAGCACCGGTTGATGACGCCGCTCAGGGTGAGTGGCACGGCGCAGGCTGGGGCGTCCTTCGGCCGGTGGGAGGTAGGCACGCAGGTCCACCTGCAGTTCGGCGCCGTTGTCCTGCAGGCGGTCGAGGCGGGCCTGTTCGCGGGGCTTGACCCGACGGTGCTGACTCGCCTCAGGTCGCCCCTGGCGCGGCACGTGTACGTGGCGCTGGCCCAGGCGCGCGTCCTGCCAGGCGGCACGCTTGCGGCGACCTACCGCGCGCCCCTGCCCGGTTGGGCCGAGCTGCTCGGGCTGCGCGTGGACGCGGCGCAGGTCTTGCGGATCCTGTCCCCTGTGCACGCCGCCCTACATCGCGCCGGTGCCGTGTCCAGCGTCACGCAGCGCGGTGCTGGCGCATCACCGAGCATCGAGTACCACTTCTCAGCTGGGGCGGCCGAGCCGGGCAGCGTCAGCGTTCAATGGGCCGCCCCAGGCCGCCTCGTCAGGGGTCCTCTTGACAGCGGTGCCCCGGGGCCTGACGAGGCGGCACTCACAGATATCTGCCGGCATCCCGTCTTCACGCGGCCCCCGTCACGCTCTCCTGGCACGTACCGCACCGCGCAGGACGCGGCGGCGCTGCTCGGCTGGCGTCTCACCCGCAGCGTCGCCGCTCACCGCGTGCGGGATCAGGCGGTGCAGGCGTACCTGGACGGTCACCTCAGCGAGGCGGACCTGATCGACCTGGGCCGGTGTTCAAGTGCCGCGCAGGCGCGGCGGTGGCTGAGCCGCCGAATGGGCCGCACCTCGTGATCCCTCATACCCTTCCTCCCGCCTGCGGGCGGGGCGCAATCCTTGGAGGTTGCCCATGCGCGCGCTGAGCCGTCTGCTGGGCGTGACGACCACGCCCTTATCAACCCCTGATCCCACACCACTGCAGCAGGTGTCGTTCACCGCGGAGGCGCGCCGCACGCTGGGCGTTCAGCTGCACCATAGGGGACGCGTGCGGGGCGGCCTGCTGTTCGGTGAGGCGCGCGCCGGCACCCTGCATGTCACGGTGGTCACGCCCCCCGCCCTCCCCCACTGGGGCGGCACACTGCTCGAACCGGACGAGCGGTACGTCCTCGGGTGGAGCGACGCCATGTACACCCTGTACCGAGGTCAGGTCGACTGGGTGGGCCACTGGGTCGCCCGAGCCGACAGCACCCTGCCCACCCTCGAGGAGGACCTCGCGTGGTTCGAGCAGGGCGCCGCGAGCGGCCTGTTCGACGAGCAGCATGTGCTGGTCACGGCAGGGTGGGCGGACGGCGTGCTGACCGGCCGGGCATCGGTGATGTTCGGTGGAGCATGGGGCGTGTTACCGGTTCACCTGTAGGCACACGTCACCTTCGGACGACACGCGGCCGGTAACGTGTCACGATCAACGGATCATGTCCGGACACGACGCCGCGAACGCGGCCCTGATCGAGCTCCTGAGGACCGAAATGCGCCGTGACGCTCCGCTGCTCACGCCAGCCAGCGGCCGGGCCGACGGGCCGCAGGACGTGCAGGAGAGCGCGGCGGTGCCCCCCTTAGAGACACTGCCCGATGCGGATGAGGCCGCGGCGGAATAGAGCTTCATTTTGCGTTCCGACACCTGCACAAAGCGGGAGCCGGCGCTCTGGCGCGCGGGCTCCCCTTGAAGGCCAGTGGTTATTTGCGCAGCGTTGCGGTGCACACCACGACGCCGGGCGTGGTGGTGGTGCAGTTGGTCAACGTGGCCGTCCAGTTCCCGGCGATGTTCACTGCAGCGGGCACGGGCGTGGGCGCCGCGGCGGTCGCGCCGCGGACTGGGATGTTGTCCCACCGCACCTGCCCGCTGCGGTCAAGCACCAGGGCCCGCACCACCGTGGTGGTGACCGGCAGTTCCGTGACGATCGACAACCGGACCGGAATGCCTGTGTAGACGTTCCCGCCGACCCGCATGGAGGTGCCCCGGAAGGTCCCACCGAACGAGATGACTTCCGGCGCCTTGAGCGTGCCGTCGACGCCAAATACGGTGACGTCGTCAAAGTACTTGCTGGTGACGCCCTCCTTGGTCAGCGCGAAGGTGACGTCACACACCACCTGCTTGCTCTGCACGCTACAGCCGAGCAACTGGTACACACCATCGTCGCTTGTCACGGTCGTCTGCGCGCCCGCCACGCTGGTCAGCGCGGCCATCATCATCAGGTTTCGTTTCAACATGTCATCCTCCAGGGGTGAGTCGGGGCTTCAGTGCGGGGCGCTGCCGATTCAGCGGCAGGCGGTTTCGGTGGGTGAGACCAGGCGGGCTGTGTCGAGCTTCCCGTACCCCAGGAATTCATCTTTCACGCCGCGGGTGCTGCCGGTCGCCGCGAAGCACGCGGAGAGCTTGTCGTACAGCGCGTCCCCGGTGAGCTTCAGCGTCTTGCTGCCCGCGTACTGCTGATTGGCGTACATCCACAGGCCGATCTGCGCGGCCACCCATGGCGACGACATGCTCGTGCCGCTCCAGTACGACGGGCCGTCCTTGGTGATGGTCGGCACCGCCATCGCAGGCGCCGCGACGTCCACACCCGGCCCGTAGTTGCTGCCCTTCCCCGCCCGGTAGGGATCCACCCAGCGTTCCCCGTTGAACATCACACCCGCCGCCCCGATGGAGTGGTTCAGCCCAGCCGTGTCGGTTGTGCCGTGGACGAGTTCATTCCCGACGGCGGCCACCACGACGATCCCCCGCTGCGCGGCGTAATCGAAGTACGACTGGAGGAACTGCGGGGGACTGAGCGTGGCGTCCGTGCCCCAGCTGGTGTTGATGATGTTCGCCGGGTAGGGGTTGACCACGGTCTGCCCGTTGACCGTGACGCTGCCCATGGCGTACATGAGCGCCTTGGCGGTGGAGCTGTCGGAGAAGTCGCCCGTGCTGGTCGTGCCATTGATGGGCTGCACCTTGAGCAGGTTGTACCCGATGCCCGCGCCGTCGCCGTACCCGTTGGTGGTCAGGGCGATGACGCCCGCGACGGCGGTCCCGTGATCGGCGAAATTGCCGCTTACATTCGGCGCGGCGTCTCCCGCGGTGTGGGTGGCCGCGTTGTACCAACTGCTCTTGGGCACGAGGTTGTATTCCGCCTGGGTGGTGGAGCCGTTCCAGCCGGTGTCGATCACGGCGATGACCGGGTGCGCGCAGCCGGGTTCGAGCTGGCTCCACGCGGCCTGGGTGTTCATCATCGGCAGGTACGTGTCCTGGTTGATGAGGTTCGCGTCGGTGGGCGTGGGCAGGCCCACTGCCGTGCGGGTCTGGAGTGGCTCGGCGTACTGGATGAGGCCCTGCTTGATCAGGGTGCTGGCCTGGGCGGGGCTGAGGTCGGCGGTGAGCCAGTAGCCGCCGAAGGTGTCGTTGATCTGCACGCCGGCGCTGTTCAGGGCGCTCAGGCCCTGGTCGGCGGGTGCGCCGGTGGGGAGCAGCAGGGCCAGGCCACGTGGCGCCACACGCTGCGCGCCGAGACCCTGAAGGTCAGGACTGAGGCCGCTCAGGGCGCGCATGCCGGGCGTGGGCGTGCGGTACATCGCCTGCACCTGCTGGGCGTTGAGGGTCACGGCGGCCTGCGCGCCGAGCGACTGGGCGCCGGCCGATTTGCACCAGGGGCCCTGGGCGGTCTGGCCGTCCCAGAAGCCGGCTTTGGGCAGGTACGTGTCGCTGATGCCCGGGGTGGGCGGCTTGGGCGGGTCGGAGTTGGGGGGCGTCGTGGTGCCGCCACCGCAGGCTGTGAGGGCAAAAACCCCTGTCAGGGCGAGGGAAATCAGTCGAAGGCGCACGCTCTACTTATAGCAAGTCTTTCTTTCACAAGTCGCACTTTTGAGCGCGTCACGGGAACGTACAGGGATGAGTGCTGCGGTACCGGACGAACTTCTCCAGCAGGTCGGTGCGCGCGTCCGGCACTACCGGGAGGCGCTGAAACTCAATCAGGACGATTTCGCCGATCAGGCCGGCATGCACCGGGCGTACGTGGGAATGATCGAAAACGGGCGCAAAGACCTCCGGCTCTCCACCCTGTACCGCCTCGCGGGGGCGCTGCAGGTCGATGTCCGCGACCTCCTCCCCTGACGGCCGGGTCCCGGGTGAGTGCCCGTCCCCGGATCAGCAGATCAGATGCCCGCCCTCACCCGGGACGCAGGTGACAGAGCCCCCGCCGGGGGGGCAGGAAGAACAGCTTGAGGGTCAGCTCGAACAGTGGCGTCAGCAGGAGTTCACGCTGCTGGATCAGCTGGAGGCGCTGCGCCTCAGTGAGACGGCCGCACTGGACCTCCACGGGTACCGGGGCACGCCGCAGCAGATCGGTGAGCAGCTCCGCGCGCAGGAACCCCAGTTCGAGTGGGTGCTGGAGGTCAACCCTGTCGGCGCGGCCGCGCCACTGCCGGACACCGACGCCACGCGGCTCCTTGAGCGGCTCCGGGAGGTCCGTGAGGATGAGGCCCGCGCGCTGCGCCTGCACCGACCGGCCCTCAGTCGCCTGCCGAGTCCCGAAGACTTCGTGCAGTTCGCCCGCGCCGAGCAGCAGGCGCAGGCGTCGGTCGCCGCGCGGCACGAGGGGCGCGACGCCCTGGCGTTCACGCCGCTCGCCGACGCGCCCGCCCCTCAGCGTGAGGCGCTGCTGCGCGCCCTGCAGGACCTGCAGTCGCAGGTCACCACCGCCCGCCGCCGCCCGTCCGCGTGGGTGCCCCGCGCCGTGGACGCCCTGCTCATGGGCCAGTGGGCCCGCTGGCAGGACCTGATGGACCGCACGCAGGACCTGCTCCCGGGCCTCCAGAAGGACGCCGAGTGGATGGACGCCAACGTCATCGCCGGACATGGCGGCCGCGCCCCAGAGCAGATCGAGTGCCGCCGCCCGCCTGAAGAGGGTAGTCGTAAAGCGTGCTACCTCGTGAACGGCCCAGCCGGAGTCGTTCGCAAACACCTGGATGACGGCCTGAGACCGGCTCTGAAGCTCTTAGGAGACTGGAGCTTCACGAGTGGTACGGCGTCAGCGACCTATCAGACGCAGACGGGCCGGACAATGAACCTGAGTGTCGTTTACGGTGGCAACGACGGGTACACCCTGGTGGATGAGCCTGTTCCGCCTGGGCAAGGAACCCTGCACGTGTACGCGGCGCCAGCGACACCGTGACCCAGGCAACGTGACCGTGGGGGGCAGGCCGCTCCGCCGTGCAGGTGCCCAGATCACCACACGGCGCGGTGTCCACCCGTGGAGAGGAGCGGTGAAGAGCGGTCGAGCAGCGGTGGAGTGGAGCGTTCCTGGCTCTCTTTCTGACCGCGTGCTGGCCACCACTGGGCCAGACGTGGACGAGGCCGGAACTGATGAGCCTGGACAGGGGCACGGAGACGGCCCCTGGTGCCGGGCAGATCGCGTGTGCTGACCTTGGCGTGGACGACGGCCGAGCCAGGGGCGGTGCTGCTCGCCGAATGGGCCGCTGGGCATGACGTCCCGCCGAGTGCGGCCCTGACCCGGGCGGTGTGGGCTGACCGATCCGGCCGGATGAGCCCCGGCAGAGGGGTCGTCACCAGGTGCGTGCCTTCACGGCCCGTCCCAGGGTTCTGGCGCGGAGTAGAGCACCTCGGTCTCGTAGGTTTCGTAGAGGTCCTTCTCATCCTCGTACGAGAGTGCCTTGCCCTCAATGAAGCTGGCCGAGAGGCCCAGCATCATCCTCGGCTGGGCCTTCACGCGGAACGTGCCGTGCACCTGCCCGTAATCGTCTGCCCAGCGGGGGGACTGCACCTGATCCCGGATGAGCCCGTCGAGGATGCCCACCACTTCATCTCGCGGCCGTGTCGTGAGGAACAGGCGGCCGCTGTGACCGTACAGGCGGGCAGGGTCGATCTCAAGGAAGTCGGCCTGCGTCAGGCGCGCCAGGATATGCGCGTCGAGCTGCGGGCTGGGCATGAGCTCTCCCCTGGCCTTCTTGATGGCGGTATCCACCGGCTGGCAGGCCGTCACGAGGAGACCGACAAGCAGCAGACGCTTCATCCGGTCCGCCGGCCGGTCCACCGGACGCCGCGCCGCGTCGAGGTAGCCTGGCGCCACCGATCGCCGACGGGCCGGCGGAGCGGGCGCGCGTGACCGGCGTGGGGCGCCGCGGTCCGGTCTGGTGGGGGGCCCGCGCAGTTCAGGCGCTCGCTGTCCATGTGGTGATCAGTCTGGCAGGTGGGCGTGGGGACGCGGTGCACATTTGCCTCTGGGGCTGAGGGGTGAGCGGTGGTCCGGCAGGCCGGACCGCTCGTCGACATGGCTGGCGGCCGCGGCCGATTCGGTCACCGGCACGCCGGGCAGGGCCGTGAGGTCACGGAGGACCCAACTGGACGGGCGTGTGCAGGAACGTATGGCCCGACTGTGGACGACCGGCCACCCACTGCCATGACCGTCAGTGGCGAGCGGCAGGTCGTCATTCTGGGTGGAACGCCGGGACTGGACCACGGACGTGGGGCCGCTGAACAGTGGGCCCAGGGGCGTCCAACAGGGTGACGTCGTCAGCCTGAACATGACCGCCGGGGAACGTGCAGCGGACACCAACCTCGTCCGCTCCGATCAGTGCACCCGCAGCTGCCTATGTGCCGCTGCGGGTTCACTGATCGGAGCGGACGCGCGACCTGAACCAGCTCTGGGAACCGAAGGGGGCCGCGTGCCTGCACCTACCGGTCCGCTGACATCCCCTCGTCCCCTCTCTGCGGTCAATACCGGGGGACGTTGCGGGCCTGCGCGACTGCTTCGGACAGGCGAACCACTTCCAGCGCGAGCTCGCGGGGACCGGGCAGCCACCGACCGAAGCGGGCCGTCACGTCCCGTTGCAGGACGGGGCTGAGCGCCCCGGCGGACCCGTAGGTGGCGTACGTTCCCGACAGGATGGGCAGCGCCTGCGTAAGGCGCCCGGCGTCGGGAATCCGGTCACGCTTGACGTGCTGGTTGTGCCGTGGGTCGCTCGGGATGAGGTTCCAGAGCTCGCTGATCGGATGCGTCGCCACCGGGATGAGGTGATCGAGGTCGAACGCGTCGGGTCCGAGTGGACGGGCGGTCCACGGGCATGTGAACGGCAGCCCGTCCAGCAGCAGGAGGCGCACCTGATGGCGTTCCCACGTCAGCGGAATGCGCGTTTCGGGGGCCGCCGTCAGCAGGGTGAACACCTCTCCCCTGGTGACGCGGGGCGTCTGCTCGACGCGTTCCACGAACAGACTCCACTCGTGCAGACACAGGGCGTCCACCCATAGGGACAGGTCGTGCAGGGCGGACCAGAGGCCCGCTGGGACGACGAACGCCGCCTCCTGCGCCTGCGCTCCAGGGAGGGGCGTGCCGGGCAGGGTCGCCACCGGAGCGACGTGACCGAAGAGTCCGTGCGGTCCGCCCGGTCCGGCGAACTTCAGGGGTTGCCGGACGGCGAGTGCGATCGCGTCGAGCGCCTGCGTGGTGAGCGCACGCAGTTCCGGGGACAGTCGGCCACGGTCGGCCTGCACCTCCGCGAGCAGGAGCGCGCCATCTGCCGGGTGACCGCGGACCTGCGGCGCCTCCCAGGCCCGCCGCAACCGCGTGAGGGCCGCGCGGAAACTCATGTCCTGGCGGCGTACGCCGCCACGGACGGGTCGGCTGCCCTGCTGGACTTCCTGTGGGCCGACGAACGGCCAGTAGAAGACCAGCCAGCGCTCCGCCACGCGGCGCACGGGGATGATGACGTCCTGGTCGGTGAGCCAGGGGGCGTCGAGGGCGAGATCGTTCAGGGCGCGGACGAGGGCGAACTTGTACGTGTTGGCTTTCGCCTCGTGCCGCAGCAGGCTCGCCAGCAGCGCGCGCCCCTCAGCCACGGTCGACCAGTGGCGGGACTGGCGGCGTTGGAGGGACACACCCGGCGGGCGAGCGGCCGGGCATGCACACGCGGCGCGCCCGGTCACTCCAGGCGCGGTGGGTCATGGGCGGAGGAGCAGAAGGATCGATGCTGGGTGACCCGCTGATCACCGCAGCCTCCCGGGGCCGGCGGGAGCTCAGCCCCTGGCACCACGCACGGTCCTGGTTTCGCATGCCCCCAGGGTACGTCAGTTCGTCCCTGGATCCCGGCGCTCCGCCCCAGTCCATGATCGGCACCCTCTGGACCACACCTCCCAGCGCAGGCGCTGGATGTCGCCCTGTGCCGCGCCGGGGAAAGCTGCGAAGGAGCGGACGCCCCCGGCGAAGGGGGCCTGATCCGCAGGAGCAGGGCCTGCTCAGGTCTGACCGACCATAGAACCGGCGGCATCGGGGGCTCCTGCGGCTCCTGCACAGTGGGCGACGAGGATCCTCCCGCTCCAGACCGTCGTCACCTGCACCGCTCGGGTGAGCATCGGCCTGTGGTGAGCGGTCCCGGCTCCGTTGCGCGGCCTGAATATCGATATTCAGAACGGGAGTACCAGAGGCTCATGCGCCGCAGCGGCGTGCAGGCACAGGTAACCAACGCACGGAGAAGGGCGAGGGCCATCCGCTCAGCGGTGCACACAGCCGCGCCGTGCCTTCTGGCTTAACTCCGTCGCGCCTTCGATAAGGGCATGGCCTCGCTTTTGAATATTGATATTCGGGTTGTGCGCCCTCAATCTATCCACAAAGGCGCGTGACCGCTTCAGGGTTGCGAGGGTGCCATCTCCCCAGTCGAATGCATGACGCAGCGGGTCGGTTGACTGCACGCCATAGCTCAACCGAGCGCAGGGAAACAACAGTTGTAGGGCAGGCACAGGCGGGGGCTCCATGAGGCTACCGCCACAGGCGCTTACCTGTGCGGTACAGAGCGGTGGCTGAATATCGATATTCAGGCACCGCTCTGGTGGAGGGATGACCGTCCAGCAGGCTCTGCAGGGCCCGCATCAGCCGCTCGGCCTCCTGCCGCTGCTCGGCGGTGAGTTGGGCCATCCGGCGTGCGGTGAGCCGCCGTTTCAGGGAGAACGCGCGACAGTCCTCGTAGAAATTGCTCCAGGCTGATGCTCATGCGCGGTTGGGCTTATGGCGGTCATGCCCGGCTCACGTGCTGGCCCCGCACTTCACCGCAAGCCCCATGCAGCAGCTCCAGGGTGAATTGGGCGTGGTGAGTGCGCACATGCCAGCCATTCAGGTGGCGCGCGACTCTGCAAGGGACCGTCCGAAACCACGGGCACCGCCGTGTCAGTCCAAGTCGAGGCCTGGTTGCGGGAGGCGGGTGGCTTCGGCGCGGGCCTGCGGGCTGGCCCTGTACTGGCCGCTGCGGTCCCCGTCCAGCAGGCGACGCACGGCGAACAAGCCGGGAATGCCGCTGGTGAGCATCAGCTCAAGGGGCGTGCGGCCCACGAAGAGGTAACGGTCGTTGGGGCGCTTCGGCCAGGCGTCCGGGGTGCGGGTGTACAGGGCATGCAGGGCCGTGTGGATGCCGGTGATGAGGCTCAGGCGGGTGAGCTAGTCGGCGCCGGGTTCCGGGGTGGCGGCACCTGTGCTGGCCCTCTGGATGGTGCAGACGCTGAGGCTGAACAGTTCGTCCTGCTGCTCGCGGGTGAGGTGCCACGCGTCGAGCATGCGGATCACGGCGGGGAGGGTCTGGGTGGCCATGCGACCTCCTCTCGGGGGGTGATGCCTGTCTCGCTGGTCCATCGCGTCGGGGCTGGCACCGGTTCTGCCGCATCGTCTTTGGCGGCATGGTGGCCGTGTCGTCCATCCGTCCTTGAGGGCGGGGCGGCCTGCAGGCACGCCCCGCCGGTGGGCACCGGTATGGCCGATCACCTGTGTCCATGCCGCTCCACCGCCTTCGGCGACTCGTCCATCCCCGTAGTCCATGCCACGGCGTCACACCGGGTCCTCCACGGTGATCCGTCTGGGGGTACCCGGTGATGGCGTTCCTGCGTTCCTGGGTCACCGTCGCCCTCTCGGCGCTGGTCTATGCCTACACGCGCGATTGGGGGTATCCGCCGCTCTTCTGCGCAGTGGGCGTCACGTTCGCCCTGAGCGGGTGGTGGGTACCGGTCATCCGGCGCTCCCCACCCTGGCAACTCGCCCTGTCGGTCGCCAGTATTGTTCTCAGCCTGTCCGCGTCGGTCGCCGCTCGCCCCGATCTGGCCGCCGATACCGTCAACCTGATCGTCACTCTGCTGCTGTGGCTCGCCGCGTTCGATGACGAGTGGCCCCGCTGGCGGCGCCGGGCAGACACGTGGCGCCGCGCGACCACCCGACGGGCTCGCCCGGTCATGCCGCTGCCCAGCGTCCGCCTGCCGATCGACCCGCAACCGGAGCGGTGGGGCCAGAGGTCAGGCTGATGTGCCGTTCCCCTGCGGGGTTGGCGTGAGGACGGCCCGCCACGGGGGCGGGCCGCCCTGAAGGGCAGGTCGCGGTTGCGACCGAGGAGCCTTCATGAGCCACACCGATCCCGACCGTTACGTCACCCGCCTCTTCCGTGACGATTACCCCATCCTGCAGGGCCTCGTCGCGTCCGGCCGTCTCCGCCGTGCGGCTGTCAGTCTGCCGGGCTGGGATAAAGCCACCGTGTTCGAGCCTCTCGTGCCGGTCAGTGCGCACGGTGATCATCACCTGCGTCTCGGGTACGCCGATCTCGGGGCGCAGATCTACGCACTCCCGTCCGCCCCGTACGCCGCGGTCCTGCGCGCGAGCGGCGATTACCGGCAACCGGCCGGGATCGCCGGGCTGCAGGTTTGCTTCGGCGCGCCCGATCTCGACGCCGCCACCTTCCGTGCCGAGCTGCGCGCTTCGCTTGCCCAACCCCTCAAGCTGGACAGCACGCCGCACCTCGCCACGGCCGATCATGGCGGCTGTCACGCCACGTGGTGGCCCAACCGCACCCTGATCCTCGAGTCGGGCGGAGACTGGTTCCTGGCCCTGGCGTTCAACCTGGAGACGCGGGTGATCCGGAGCCCCGGCAAATCGGTCTTCGGTATTGACCTGAATGCCGACCCGGCCCTGTGCATCGCCGATTCGGCTGGGGTCGCCCGCATGATCGGACCGCGCCACGCACTCCTCGACGGCCTGCGCCGCGAGCACCTCGACCGTCCACTCGCCCCCAAAGAGGTTCGGGTCGTTCGCGCGCTGGGGTACGCCTCGGGCCGGGGGCCGCTCGAGGTTGCGCTCCGCGACATGCTCAGCCGCGCCGAAGCTGTGGGCGTCGAGAAGCTCGACACGCGTCAGCTGTACGCCCGGTTCGTGGAGCGCAGCCGCGAGCAGGCCGCGCTGGACTGGCACGTCTCGTGGTTGCCCCAGGCGCTTTACCGCGCCAGGATCCGCCTTCACCGAGTCGACCCGGCGTTCTCGACGCAGGCCTGCCACCGGCACCCGTCGCATCTGGGGATCGTCCGCGGCCGCATGTTCGACTGTCCTCTGTGCACCGAGCTCCAGCACCGCGACAAGAATGCCGCTCGTAATATCCAGGCCCGTACACTCGCCGTTCACCGCCATCCGCGCTGATCGAGAACGAGGGGTTTAGAAAGTCTTACCCTACAGGCGAGGCCGGTGGAGGCAGCCACCTCAAGAGCCCGGGCGGTCGCTGACATGCCGCCCACCGCGGCGTATGCGGGTGCCCTCCGCACTCAGGGGCACAGTCTGCGAGACGTCGCTGCACAGCTGGACGCACACAGTTTTCGTACCCGGCAGGGCGGCTCCTGAAGTGCCGTGCAGGTTAAGTGTGTGCTAGGCAGGAAAAAACTGGATGCCGCTGATCCGGCCGCATAGGGTTGACCAGAGCTGGATACCGCTCTATATTGAAGAAATCAAGGCGACCTCCGGGTCGCCTTCTTCTTGTACGAACACTGGGGTAGACACCTCACCTGTGATCGCCCGCCAGTCACCGTAATGCTGCAGCGACTGCTCGATCTCATTGCGCCGCCGAGAGGCGAGCAGCCCCGATGGTTGCAGGAACTCCTGCACATCCCATTTCGGAAGCCACCGGTGATGGCCAAGAACCGCGGTGATGTGTATCTTCCCGTCGTCCAGCGCCTTCATTTCTTCCGCCGGGATCTCCAGCCCGCGGGGAGAGCAGCCGCTGAACCTCCTCTGATCCAACGCATAAAAGAGCAGCAAGCCGGAGCGCACGTGTGCGTAGGAAGTAAACGTCAGAGGAAGCGGTGCATGACGTGCAGACCTACGAAGCCCAGCGTCGGATGCTTGAACGCCTGCGGCACCGTCCCGATCACCTGGAAGCCAAGAGCCTGATACAACCGCACCGCGGCCGTGTTGGATTCCACGACCGCATTGAACTGCATGGCGGCGAACCCCTGCTCACGTCCCCAGGTCAGCGCATACTCGCTCAGTGCGCGTCCGACGCCCTGTCCGCGCGCCTCCCTGGCCACCATAAAACTTGCCGTGGCCACGTGCGCTCCTGGACCAGGACGGTTTCGCCCCATATGCGCGGTTCCCAGGATTTGAGAGCCTTCACAGGCGACGACCGTGTGATAAGGGAGCGGCTGAACCCATACAGTGTGTGCCTGATCGGCTGACCAAGCAGGGTCATAGGGGAAGGTGTCACCGGTGGTCACGACGTCCTGAACGATGGACCAGACAGCGGACCAGTCGGCCTCGGTGTACTCGCGGATGTGCACTTGAGCAGTGTAACCATCGCCGAGCAAGTGGGGGCGCTGCGCGAGCGTCAGGCGTTGAGGTCTATGAACTTCAGGTTGTGCGCCAGAACGTTCAGGGCCACCTTCAGTCGCAGGGTCAGCAGCGTCTTGATCTGACCCCACCGCAGCCCTGCACCAACCAGCACTGGGAACGCTGCCTCCACGCATTTCCTGGCGGCCCCATACTCTGGCTTCCAGCGTGGATCCATTCGTTTCGCGCCCTTCTTTGGGGGCGTCAGGCAAGTTCCTGACAGGTAGCCCTTGTCCCCAATCTGCTTCGGCCCTCCGTAAGAGGACCATGCCTGATTCATCGTGCACAGCACGATGAATCAGGTTCATTCGCTGGCCGAATCACGTACCGGACGATTCGACCATGCAGTGCGGACCAGGCGTGGAGCCTGAACCCGTAGACGGGGCCAGCAGTACTGAGGCTGTACCGCGCCCGTCTGAACTTGCAGCGTGGCGCCCGCTTGAAGGTGCCGGCTGGAAGTGAATCAGAATCAACCGCGCCGAAATCCAAAACGTGGACTTCGGTGGCAAGCTGTTCGATGACCAGTGTCAGGCGGGCCAAACGTACCCGGGCCTGCGGCTCAGACGGGAAATGCGGAAGTCGCCTTCATGGGGGTCAGCCACAGTGCTTGACACACCGGCCGACCCCTTCACTGCCGGCCGGGACGACGGGACTGACAGAAACCCAGTGTCCGGAGAGGCGAACGGGGGGTGTGGCGTCTTGACTCAGGGGCCGGAGCGTGCTCGCCACGCGGAAGGACCAAGAGACGGTTTGACCGTTCACGGTCACGCGCGCCGCGTATGTTTTTCCGGGGGTGAGGGGGACTTTCGGGATCAGGAAGACGGCACCGTACCCGCTGAGCAGGCTCCGGCCAATCTCCTGCGCACCCACCAGACCGCTCGAGTACCGTCCGGGAGGATCGGTGGTGTTGACGTACTGGGTGCTGCCGTACGCGCAGACCTCGAGGTCCTGGCCATCGACGCTCAGGGCCGCGCCGGTGGCGGTGGTGTCCCCGCGGACGTGGGTGATCACCAGCAGCGGCAGCCCAGTGGATTCGGGCGCGTAGCCGTCACAACTCGTCAGCGGATTAGGCCACTCTCCCCCGTGATACTGGTTGAGGTCCACGGTGGCGCCCGCCGCTGGGAAGGTCGAAACCAGCGTGGTGGACCCCGCCGCCACGACCCGGGACGTGCCCACAGCCGACGCTCTGGAGATGAGGGTCGGGTCCCCCTGGACCTGCGCGTACCGGCCGATGGCCACCAGTGTGGTGTCGGGCTGCAGCAGGCCCAGCGCGTGGAACGGGGCGGTGATCAGCCCGTCGACCGCAGGCGTACTGTTCACGGTGTGGGCGGCGTTTGGGCCCATGATAAGCCCGCTGCGTTCGGCACACTGTTGACCTTCAGGCGTGGCGAACGGCTGGGCGGGATCCTCCGTATGCTCATTGCGGCCCAGGGTGACGGTGTACCGGCCGTGCAGCCAGCAGTTCATACTGCCGGCCAGGTCCAGGGTGTGAGCGGTCAGGCCCGCCTGGGCCCGGAGCGCATTGAACCGTTGATACTCCTGGGAGATGACCGTGCCGACCTCCACGGGAATGCGCATCTCGGCGGTCTTTCCGGCCGCTTCGATCTTCACGGTGACGGGGATAAGGCCCTGTTCCGGGGCGGTGGGGGCCGCGGTGATGGTGACGGTGCGGCCTTCCAGTGAAGCGGTGACGAGGCTGGGGTCTGGACTGGAGACGCTCAGGCGGGCGTCGCGGTCCGCGGTGCCCGCGGGCAGCGTGTAGGTGAGGGTCACGGTCCCGCTGGCACCCGGCTGCAGTTGCAGGAGCGCCGCGGGCGTGATCCGGATGTCCGTGGGGTCAGGGATGACGGTGAGGGTGGACACGCTGGTGTACTGGACGCTGCCGTCCTCGGGTTGTGTGACCACCCGGACCCGGTACGGGCCGGACGCGGCGCCTCTGGCGTCGACAAAGAGTTCACCGGGCGCGCCGAAGCGGTAGGGCAGGGGCGGATCGATGGACACGTGATGGTAGAGGGTGGCGCCGTACCCATTCCAGTTGACGCTGATCGTGAGCTTCACCTCCTGCAGGTCGGTCACGGTGACGGTGGCCGGGGTTATCGTCGTGGTGAACGAGCCCGGCGGCGTGGGTGTCGGGGTGGTCGGCGCCGGGGGTGGCGGGGGCGTTCCCGCCCCGGTTGACGGCACGTTGCAGCTCGTGAGGCCCAGGGACAGGGTGAGGGCGAGGGGGAAACCAACCGTCAGTGCTCGCATACGAAGTCCTCCGGGGGGTTGGCGGCTCAGGCTCGGGATGGGTCGCCCGGCGCGCCGTGGTGAGGGGCCCATGGTGAGACCGGCCCGGGCCACTCTGACTGAGGCCAGGAGCGTGGAGTGAGCCGGCGTCCGGGCCGGCCCACCGCACGGGACCGTCCCGGTCGCGCGGCCCGGCGACTCAGCGTGAGGGGATGAGCCAGGTGAGGTCGAGCAGGCGGGCGCCAAAGTAACTGTCGCCGACGCTCGGCGGGTACTCCCCGCGCACCTGGCTGCTCCAGGCGGCGTAGACGTTCGGGGAGAAGAGCTGCACGAACGGCTGCTGCTGCCCCTCGATCGCCTGGAGTTGCGCGCCGATCACCCGGCGCTGGGCGAGCGTGGGTTCGCGGCTGCCCTGCTCGAACAGCTGCTGCATCTCCTGCTCCCAGGGGAACAGGCACGCCCCGCTCTGGTTGTACGCGTGCAGGTTGCCGCTGCAGGGAATCACGTTGGCGCCGTAGGGCCAGTCGCTGCTGCCGCCACTGAGGCCCAGCAGGATCGCGTCGAACGGCCGGTCCGGTCCGGCGGAGGTCAACTGCTCGACCAGGGTGTTGAAGTCGGGCTTGTTCACGTTGACCTTGACACCGACTTTCATCGCTTCCTCGGCGAAGATCCCCGCGGCCTTTTCCCGGTTGGTGTTCCCGGCGTTGGTGTTGAGGTCGAATTCCAGCACCTGCCCGCTGGCGTTGGTGAGGTACCCGCCGGCGTTCAGCGTGGTGTACCCGAGGGTGCCCAGCAGGCGTCTGGCCTCAGCGAGGTCGTAGTCGAACTTGGGAGCGCCCGGGCTGATCCACTCGCTGAACACCGGGTACACCGAGGTGTACACCGGCTGGCCGCGCCCGCCGAGGATCTCGCTGACCATCCGGGCGCGGTTGGCGAGGTGGCTCATGGCCTGACGGAAGGCCGTTTCGCGGAACAGGCGCTGCTTTTCGGGTTGGCTCGCCCGGTTGAAGTTCCACACGATCCAGGTGCTGCTCGCGGCGGGGCCCAGGTCCCGCAGGACCGTCCCGGTGAGGCCCTGGAGGGCGTCGACGGCGGGGCCGGTGGGGGCGAGCAGGTCAAGCTGGTGGGCTTTGAACGCGTCGAGCTGGGCGGCCGCGTTTCCGGCGGCCAGGACCTGCACGCCGTCCAGGTACGGCAGGGGCTGCCCGGCCGCGTCGGTGACCCACCGGCCGTAGTTCGGGTTGCGGGTCAGGGTGGCGCTGCCGTCCGCGGCGTTGATGAAGGTGGGCACGAACGGTCCGGCGGTCACGATCGTCTCGGGCGCGGCTGTGGCCGGCCACAGCGCGCGGACCGCAGCGGCGCCGCCGGCGCGGTAGGCCGCGCCGAAGATGTGGTCCGGCCACGGCGCGAACGTGAGGGCGGCCGCGTTGGTCGCGCGGGCGGCAGGGAAGGTCAGGCGCAGGGACCGCGGGCCCGTCTCGACGACCGACACGTCCTGGAGGGCGTCGAAGGAGTTGGAGCCGACGGCGGGGTCCTGGTGAATGTGGACGGTGCTGACGATGTCGGCGGCCGTGATGGGCTGACCGTCACTCCAGGTGAGGTTGGGGCGCAGCTGAACGTCCCAGACCAGGCCGTCAGCGGACGCACTCACGGTCCGCGCCATGAAGGGCAGGTACTCGGTGGTGTCCGGGCTCTGGATGAGCAGGCCTCCGGGGGGCGAGAAGCGGCTGATCAGGCTGCCGGCCGTCTGGTCGAGGAAGGGATTGAGGGTCGTGGGTGTGAGCGCGTCCCCGACGCGGAGCGTGCCGCCGCGCTGCGCGTCGCCCGGGGCGGTGACCGTCCAGCTCGGCGGCGTGCGGAAGTCACCGCTGGCCTCCGGGGCGGACGCGTCCACGACGTCGTCGGGGCGGTTGCCGGTCACGGTGGCCGTGGACTGGTAGGTGGCGCCGGACGCGTTAAAGATCCCGCCGCCGCTGACGGCCGCCGTGTTGTCCTGGACGGTCCCGGCGGTGAAGGTCAGGGTGCCGCTGTTGAAGACGGCGCCCCCGCTGCGGTCCGCGGCGTTCTGGCGGACGGTTCCGTGGTCGATGACGAGGGTCCCCGCGTTGCTGACGCCGCCGCCCGAACCGCTGTTCAGCGAGGTGTTCCCCACGAACGCCACGGCCTTGTTCCCAGTGAGGGTGACGTCTTTCAAGGTGAGATTCGCGCCCAGCGCGTTGTAGATGCCGCCCCCCTCGTTGGCGACACTCTGCTGGATGGTGACGTTCTCCAGGCGCAGGGTCCCCTGGTTGAGCACGGCGCCGCCCCGGGTGTAGGACGCGGCCAGCGCCGCCGGCGTGCCCGCGTCCGGGGCGCCAGTTCCGCCCGTGAGGGTGGCCCCCCGCACGGTCACGTGCGCCCCAGGGGTCACCTGCAGCACGCGGCCGCCGCCGGCCCCGTCAAGCACCACGCCAGGGGCGACGATGGTGACGTCCCCCTGCACCGTGAGAGGCGAACTGAGGGTCAGGGTGCCGGGCGTGTCCACCTGAATGGTCGCGCCGGCCGGCGCGGTGGCCAGGACAGCCCGCAGGCTCCCAGGCCCGCTGTCGGTCAAGGTACGGACGGCAGCGACCGGAGGCGTGCCGCCACCACAGGAGGCGAGCAGCAGACCGGCGGTGAGGACACTCCAGGGCAGCAGGTGGGAAAAGTTCATGGGGGCACTCCTTGGCGCCCGGCAGACCGGGCCGGTGAGGGGCCGCCGCGTCCTGCGGGGCCAGGGTTGAAGAGACATTCGCCGCTGCAGACCGGAGTCAGCTGGGCGGAGCGCGGGAACCGGCGCCGGGGCCGGTCATGACGGCAGCGGGGCGCGCCACTGGCCGTACGCGATGGTGCCGTACTCGTCCCGTTCCGTCGTGACGCGCTCCGGGTGTGGCACGTCGGCGAACAGGGCGCGCACCTGCGCTTCCGTGCGGGTGATCAGCCGCCAGTCCATGCACGCGTCCATGAACCCGATGTCCGGGCAGTCCGGCAGGAAGTTCGCGATCAGCATCACGCCGCCCGGGCGCAGCATCTGCGCCATGCGGGTCGTGAGCCGCCGCGCGGCCCCGTCCGGGAGGTAGTCGAACAGGCCAGCGGCGTACACGACGTCCGCCTCGAAGGTCAGCTCACCGGTGATCACGTCGCGGATGTCCCCGGCGATCAGCTCGGTGTGCACGTCCGGGTAGCTGCGCCTGAGCTCGTCGAGGCTCTCCTGGTCCTGATCGACTGCCGCGAACGTGATCGGGTCGCCGCGGCGCACCGCGGACGACTGCCCGAGTTCGCGGCCGTGGCCGGCGGCCAGCGCCACGACGCGCGCGTCCGGTCGGTTCTCGGCCGCGTGATCGATCAGGGTGGCGAGCCTCGCCCGGCGCGCGCGGACCGCGTGCGCGGCGGGGCTGTTCGTGGTGTACGCGTACAGCCGCCCGCCGGGCGAGGCGGGATGCGGGAAACTCAGCGTCAGGCCGTACATGTGGTCGAGCATCACCGCGTCCCCGGCGTACCCGCGGGGTTTCTGGAACGCGCGGTGCGTGAACGGGCAGGCGTGCAGGTGCGCGAGCAGCGGGTGGGCGCGCAGGTCATGGATGCGCTCGGGCCAGTGGGCCGGGTCGTTCAGCAACCAGGTGCGCAGGGCCGGCCGCAACCGTTCCATGCCTTCCCAGTCGCGCTGATCCTCGAACAGCGCCAGCACTTCATCCGCGAGTACTTGAGTGGAACTGAGGGTCATACGGGTACCTCCTGGGCCGCGGCGTCTGCCCGACTGAGGGCACCTTCGCAAGGCGGGCGTGACCGCACCGTGACCGGACGCAGGGCGTGAGACTGGAGTCCGGACCGACGTCACCACAGCACCCAGCGGGACAAAGCGGCAGGGCGGCCTCCCCGGGGGGCCGCCCTGACACGCCTGTGCTCAGCGGATCAACGGTGCGGGTTCTGGAGTCAGCAGGAGTTGGAGATGCGCCGCAGGTCGAGGCGAAGGTGGCTGCACTGCAGTTCAGTGGGCGCTGGCCAACGTGTCTTGCCAGCCTGCACCCAGCGGACCAGAGCGCCCGTCACCAAGGGCGCAGCGAAGGAGGTGCCCCAGTAGGGCCTGGCGTCACTGGCTGCCCGCCCTTGGGCGGTGAGAGGAAGGAAGAAGAACCCAGGAGCAGTGAGGGACGGGTCCGTCGCAACCGGCATGGCCGGCTGAACCAGAACGGTGACTTTCTGGCCGTTGCGCGTTGCCCCGTTCCATGTCCGTCTCGGTTGGCCTCGCTGGAAGGTCTGCGGGGTGGGGTTACTCTGTTGGGACGCGCCGACCGAGTACATCGCGCCACCGGACACCGGATCAACAGCCCAGTCGGCGGGGTACGCATTGCAGTAATCCAGTGGACCACCAGTCCGGCCAAGGCACCGGTCACTGTTGCCGTAGGCGAAGACCAGCGCGGCGCCAGTGGCGACGGCCGCATTAATCCCCTCACGCAGGATGGGATGGTCGTACGGCGTGGCCAGACTCAAGTGAACGATGACGGAGTGCGGATCATCAATCGCTTGGTGCGACGCATCACACAACCCGCGGAGGACCTGTACGAGCGAACAGACGCCTGCCTCATTGCAGGCCTGAGTGAACTTCAGGCCTGCGCCAGGCGCAACGAGACGGATAAGTTCAGCCACCCGTGAGCCGTGTCCCGTTGAGGCAAAGGTGTGGTTGTTGAACGTGAGTTGGGTGGTGAACGGGTCGGCTGGATTCAGGTCGGGGTGGTACGTGTCAATCAGGTAGACGGTCGCTGGGTCTTTGACCGTGTTCGTCCGCGCGTTCAGGTGAATGGAGTTCCACGCGTACGCGTTGAGGAGATCAGGCGCGGCGTCGGACCAGTACGTGGAATCTGCCGGGGGTTGCCTCGCTGTATCCGGGGCGACCATGATGTTTGCGTCCTCGGCGAGCAGTTCTGCCTGATCAATCAGGATGCCGACTTGCCGTTGAAGGACCTCACTCCTGAGTTGGGAGTGGTAGATGGTCAACCCACAGATCCCAACTTCGCCAGGGATTTTCGCTGTTTCAATCAGGGTGACCCCTTCGCTGTTCAATTCCCGCACGACAGCCTCGCGGGCTTGCGTCAGGGCGACACTGTCCCTCTGGCGTACCGGTTTCGTGAAGAGGGTGGCCAGCGCTTCTGGTCTGAAGGAATACTGATCCCCGGATGAAGGTGGGGAGGTCTGGACGCTCAAGACTCCCGTGATCCGGTCCAGGATTTGAATGTTCCGCTTCAACGGGCCAGCCTCAGAGGGACGCTCACCTGACTGCAAGACGCTGAGCACTTGTGGTCCCATTTGCGGGAGCTGGCCGGGGTCTTCGGGCAGCGTCATAATCAAAAACCAGTAGTCCGTATGATCCTCACACGCGACTGGGTAGGCGTGACTGCCAATCCAGACGCTCAAAGAGGTGGTCCCGCCAGTGCAGGTTTCATTCGGTGGGTCACTGATTTTGACCTGAAGCAGCCCCCCCGGGGCGATCTGGCTGGGGTAGATCTCCTCCACAGGAATGGCGGCGCGGGCGACGCTGAGCAGCAGGGCGATCAGGAAGGCGGTCAGGGCTCGGTTCATGGTGGACCTCCGCGGGGAGTCTGTTGGGCTGGGCGTGACCGGGCCGTGACCGCGTCAGGGTGAGCGCAGACCGTCCGGGGCGTCTTTGAACTGCTGAATGAGGTGGTCGGCCTGCACGTCATGCCCAACCTGGCGCAGGAACGTGATGATCTGCAGGGCGTCCTCGAAGCGGCCCTCAATTTCGGCGAGGTTCGACGCGATCAGGGAAATCAGGTTGACGTGGCCGGCCTGCTGGGCGAGGTTCAGTGCTTCGCGGTAGCGTGGCCGGGCGTCGGTCACCCGGTCGCGGAGGTGGTAGACGACCGCCTGGGTGTTCAGGGCGTTGGCGAGACCCACCTGATCACCCGTGGTCCGGTAGCAGCGTTCGGCCTGCGCGCCGAGCGTCAGGGCTTCGTCGAGCAGGCCGGCGCGGTGGTGCACGTGGGCGCTGTTGAGCAGGACGGTGCCCTGGAGGGCGGGTGTTTCGGCGGCGCGGTGCAGGTCGGTGAAGCGGTCCAGGGGCGCGCCGCGGCTGAGGCAGTCGAGGGTGGTGAGGTGCACCTGCGCTTCGGTGTGCCGGGCGTCATCACCGATGAGATGCCAGATGTTCGCGGCCGCGCGGTAATGGGCGGCGGCCGCATCCAGGTCGCCGAGACGATCGGCGGCGTGCCCGAGCGTGGACTGGGCGTGCGCGTACGCAGCGCTCAGGGCGGGCGCGACGGGCGTGGCGAGCGCCTGCGCTTCGCGGGGCTGCCCGCAGTACAGGTGCGCGGCGGCGCGCAGGGCGCGGACGTCGTCACTCAGGGGAAGCGCCTCGGTGACGCGCAGCGCTTCCGGGGCGCGGCCGAGGTCCAGCAGGGCCCAGCCGCGCAGGAGCAGTCCGTCTGGGGTGGGAGGGGCGGCTTCGAGGGTGGTCACGGCGGCCCAGGACGCCCCGCGGCTGCGCTGGACAGTGGCGTGCTCAAAGGCGGCGGCGGCGCAGCCGGGCACGTCGGACGTTTCCCAGAGGTGCCGCGCGGCGTGCCAGTGCGGCCAGGCCTGCCCTGGGGGGAGGTGACGGGCGAGGCGCAGGTGGATCAGTGCCGCCTCGTGGGGCTCGGCGGCGAGGAGTGCGCGGGCGGGTGTGAGCGCCCGGACGGTACCGTCCGGCTGGGTGAGCCCTTCGCGAGTCAGCTGTTCCAGGGCGCGGCTGAGCGAGGCTGCGTCGGTCCCGAGGGCAGCGCGGGTGGCGCGCAGGTCAGGCGCGTCCTGAGCGGTGAGGGTCAGGAACAACCCGAGCAGGTCCGGGCCCAGGTGCGTGAGGTGGTCGGCGAGACCCCGTTCGGGGGGAGCGCCCTGCAAGAAGGCGGTGAGGAGGGCCGGGTGGCCGCCGGTGGCTGCGAACGCGCCGGGATGTGCGGCGAGGTTCACTTCAGTGAGGACCTGAAGGGGCAGATGCAGGGCCGGGGGGAAGGCTGGGGGGGTGCGCGCGGCGATGATGAGTGCGGCGCCAGTGGCGTGGCGGGCGGTCTGCGTGAGGGCCTCCCGGGTGGGTTCGTCCAGGGCGTCCCAGTCGTCGACGGCGAGTTTGAGTCGCGGGTCATGCAGGAGGTCCAGGACGTCGGGGAGGGTGCGGGGTGGGCGGGGGCTGAGGGGACCGAAGGTGGCGTAGGGGTGGTCCGTGCGGGCGGGCAGGTGCCGCCAGCCGCGCGAGGTGAGGGCGCGCAGCAGGGCGGTCTTGCCGAACCCGGCGGCGCCGCTGAGCCAGGCGGTCTGCCCGGCGGGCAGGGCGCCAAGCGTGTCGAGTTCCGCGTCTCGCCCAAGCAGGGGCGCGCCGGTGGGGGCCGTGAACGATGGCAGCGGAAGCTGGAGTTCAGCCGCGTCGCGCCGCACGGCCAGCGAGAGGGGCTGTTCGGTGAGGCCAGCCACCGCCCACAGCCGCAGCAGATCCTCAGGGGCGCATGGGGCCGCGCCGGGCGCGTGGTAGGCCCGGTCGGCGTGCGTGAGGGCCTGATCCAGATGACCCTGAGCGTGGGTGAGTTCCGCCAGCGCCAGGTGCGCGGCGCGTGCCTCCGCACCCAGGGTTTCGCGGGTGTCCAGCACCCACTCCTCGAGTTCCGGACTCAGGTCGAGGTGCAGGCCGTGCAGGAAGGGGCCAGTGGCGAGTTCGGCCGCTTCGGGCAGCTGACCGGCTCGCAGCCGCGCGCGGAAGTCCAGCGCGTCACAGGCCAGGTGCGCTTCCACCTGCTGGTCGGTTTCCACGACCGCGCCGGACAGGGGGCGCAGGCGGATGAGGTGCTGCGCGAGGGAATTCATGGGGTTGGCCGCGTCTGGCCAGAAGAGATCAGCCAGGTGACGGCGGGCCTGCGGGCCTTCGAGGCTGAGGTACGTCAGCAGCAGCAGGGGCTTTTCCCGGCGGTAGGTCACGCCGGTCACCGTCAGGCCACCGAACGTGAGTAACTTCATAGCGCAGTTTAACAAACTCAGGTAGACCGTGCGGCTGATTGTGCCGGGCGCCTCGGCGGCTGGTCACGCTGCGGTCACGGGCCGCTGGCCACACTGTCCTCACCTCGGCTGATCCGGCAGGGACGCAGCTGAGGTCTCAGACGCCTCGTCTCTGCGAGGAGGGAGCGGCAATTCAGGAGTGCCCGGCGTGGCCATCGGCCGGGGGCGGTTCATGCGCCGGCCATTTGGGCCGGCCACCAGCACAGGGTGCGGCCTGCGCCACGGGACGCACAGCGTCCGGCCCGCGGCCGGCATCAATCCGGCGGGTGTGCCCGCCGGTGGAGGTCACACATGGGGAGACGATGGATCGGTGGACTCACCACACTGGGGCTGTTGACCGCCGGGAGTGCCGCGCAGGCGGAGAGCCGCGCGCTGCTGATCGGCGTGGCCGAGTACCAGGACGGGTCCCGGCTTGACGGGGTGAGTGACGACGTTCAGCTCATGCGCGACGTCGCCGTGAAGATGGGCTTCACGCCCGCGCAGATTGTGACGCTGCGCAACCAGGAGGCGACGAAGCAGGGGATTCTCGACGCGGTCGCGCGCCTCGCGCGGGACGTCGGGCCCGGTGAGCGGGCCCTGCTGTACTTCAGTGGCCACGGCACGCAGGTACCTGACCAGGATGGGGACGAGCGGGACGGCTGCGACGAAGCGCTGCTGCCCTACGACCTGGCACATCCCCTGACGGATGACGAGCTCAGCGCCGCGACCGCGCGCGTGCAGACGCCGCACGTGCTGATGGTGGTCGACAGCTGCTTCAGTGGCACGATCAGCAAGGCTCCGTCCAGGAGCATGAACGTGACGGTCTTCCCGAAATTCAAGAGTGGCGCGTCCGGACTGACCTGCGGGGCCGCCATCAATGTGATGGCCGCCAAGGCCTCGGACGCGGTCGGGCGCGGCACGGCCGTGTACGGCCTGGATCAGACGGCCCGGCCCCCCGCACCGGGCCCCGCCCCGGACCGGACTCAGGTGACCTTCAGTGCTGCCGCGCCGAATGAGGTGGCACTGGCCGCGCCGGGCGGTAGTTTCTTCACCCGGGCCCTGCACGAGCGGGTGATGGGCGCCTCAGGCGCCGTGAGTTTCGCGGAGCTGCGCGAGTACAGCGCCGAGTACGCCCGGCGCGCCGTCGAACAGCTCGGGGACGTGCCGTTCACCGCGCAGCATCCCCAGTTGGACGGTCCGGCGGCGCTGCTGAACACCAGTCTGCTGTCGTTCGGGCGGCCTGACCCGGTCACCCGCACGCCGCCAGATCTCGCGCAGGTGCCGTCCGGCGCGGCGCTGCTGGACCGGTACCTGAACACCAGTGGCTTTCTGGTCACGGTCACGCCGTCCGCCGCGAGATTCCGCGTGGGGCAGCCGATCAGCTACGCGGTCACGTCGTCCGACGACGGGTACCTGAACCTGCTGGAACTTGATGAGCAGGGCAACATCGCCATTCTCTTCCCGAATCAGTACGCGCAGGACAACCGCGTGCTGGCCAGCCGCACGTACACGTTGCCTGCCGCGGCTGACCGCCCGTACCGGTTCGTGGCGTCCGAGCCGCTCGGCATCACCCGGGTCGTGGCACTGGTGTCCGCCCAGCCGCTGAACCTCTACACGACGCCCGGCAACGCGGTGGGACCGTTCCGGATGCTGCTGAACCTGGAGCACTTCCAGCAGCTCGCGGCGCTGTTCAAGGCGACGAGTGTGCTGCCGCTACCGACCAGCACGACGCACGGCGCGGGCAGCGCGGTGATCGAGGTGCGCCGGTGACGGCGGGCGGCGCGGGATGAACGCGGCTGGACGCGCCGTGACGGCCTGGCGGGCCGCGGCGCTGGCGCTGCTCACCTGTAGCCTCGCCAGCGCGGCCCCGTCGGCGGTGGTGGAGCAGGTGGTCTGGAGTGAGGACGGGCGTCGCGTGAACCTGACCGTGCAGCTCACTGACCTCGGGGCGCCCGCCGAGGTGCAGTTCAGCGTCAGTGGCGCGCCGCAGAGCCGGGCTCAGGCGCGCGGCACGGCCGTCACGGGTGGCGCCCAGCGCGTGACCGCCGAACTCGACGTGCCCGCCGAACGCCGCTGGAAGCCGCTGGAGATCACCATGTCAGGCCTCCCGGATCTCGAAGGGCAGGTTACGCTCACGCCACCCGCCGGGAACCTGTACGTGCTGGCCGTAGGGGTGGCCACCTTCGGTAAGGGCTTTGCCAACCTCAGTGCGACCGTCAATGACGCGCAGTCGCTGAGTGCCACGCTGGAGCGTCAGCAGGGCCGACTGTACCGGAAGGTGACGTCGTACCTCCTGACCGAGGAGCGGGCCACGCGCGAGCAGGTGGAACGCGCCATGGCGGACATCGCGGCCCGCGCCACGCCGGACGATACGGTGGTGGCCCTGCTCTCCTCGCACGGGGAAGTGTTCGGCGGGACCTACTACACCATGCTCTACCGCGGCGCGGCAGACGACCTTGAGCGGACCGCGCTGCCGCAGCAGGTGATTCAGGCGTTCTACACCAGCGTCAAGGGCCGCACCCTGCTGCTCATCGACACCTGCACCGCCGGCGCGGCGCTGCTGCAGACCAAGGGGGCCCAGGACGCCACCCAGGTCCTCGTTCAGGGCATTAACGACAGTGTCAGCCGCGCCAGCGCGCCCGGCAGTAAGGCGTTCATCAATGAGTACCGCGCGTTCATCACCGCAGCCGGACCCAATCAGCAGTCCCTGGAGTCCGCCTCGCTGGGGCACGGGTACTTCACGCTCGCGGTGCTCGAAGCGCTCGGCAACCAGTTCCAGCCGGACAGTGCCATTCAGGCGAACATTGATCCGAACAAGCCCCGCAGCGAGATTCAGACCCTGCAACTCCTGTCGTACGTGGTGACGCGCGTGCGCAACCTCAGCGCCGACGAAACCGACGCGCGGCGGCGGCAGGTGCCGCAGTTTGACCCAGTTTCGGTGCCGTTCCCGATCGTGCAGTTCGCAGTGAACGTCCCAGTCGACCTGATCGCCGGCGGCGCGCGGGCGTCCCGGCCGGCGCAACCGGACGAGTCGAGTGGCGTGTTCATGTCCCCGCAGGGCGACGACCGCGCCAGCGGCGCCCGCGCCCAGCCGGTCCGAACGCTCACGCAGGCGCTGGCGCTGGGTTTCAGCCGCGTGACGCTGCTGCCGGGCCTCCATGACCTGCCCGCCGAGGTGATTCTGAACCGGCCCGTGACGCTGGACGGCGCAGCCAGCGGCGCCACCCTCCGCTGCACCAGTCGGGACGTGGGTGGCCTGAACATCCAGGCGGACGTGACGCTCATCAACGTGTCCCTGCGCGGCTGCCCGACGGCCCTGACGGTCACCGCGGGTCGCCTCACCATGCGCGGCGGGGAAGTGCGGGGCGCCATCCGCGCCGCGCGCGTCACCCGGGCCAGCGCGGACTTTCAGGGCGTGCAGTTCGCAGAGAACGGCGCGGGGCGCTACACCGCGCTGGCACTGCTGGACGCGGCCGCCACGCTGGACGGCGCCGTGTTCAGGGACAACGATTACGACGCCATCCGCGTGGAGGGCACGTCCACCCTGACCGTGCAGGGCAGCACGTTTGACCACAACGCCCGCTCAGCCACGCGCGGCGCGCACATCTGGGTGAACGGCACCGGCCGCGTCACCCTCACGGGCAGCGCCTTCAGCGGCGCGCACTACTCGGTGGCGTCCGTCAACCCCGGCACGCCCATCACCCGCTGCGCCATCACGGACCGCACGCCCGGACACACCTACCAGATCACGGGATGCTGAGGCATCCAGGAGCCCCATATGCGACACCTGACGCGCTGGACCGCCTGCATGACGCTCACGCTCACCCTCACCGCCTGCCCGCGCACGTCCGCACCCACCGGAGGCAACGTGGCCGCCCTGGGCCTGGGCGCCGGCGTCACGAACGCCATGACCTGCACCCAGCGGGACGGGCGGCTCTACCAGGGCTCCGCGACTGCCGTCGCGCTGGCCCTGCGCGACCGGACCGGCCAGCCCATCGCTGGGACCACCGCTGCAGACCTCACCCTGACCGTCCCCGACGGCCGGTCGTACCGGTTCGTCTCGCCGTATGACCCGGCGATGGGCCCGGACGTCCTCCCCGCCGCAGAGAATGTCTACGTTCTGTGCCAGGCCGCCCAGACGGGCGAGTACACCATCACCGGCACCATCGACCACCAGCCCGTTCAGGACGCGTACACCCTCACGGACCTCACGGCGCCCACGGCAGTCTCAGCGCCCACCACCCTCAGCGCTCAGGGCGTTCACACCGCTCAGGTGAGTGTCGCCCTGCCCGACGACACCCGCGTGGCCCTCGTGAATTACTACCGGGGCGCCCGCACGGCTGCTGGCGCGTACGCCGGCTACCGCGTCGGGACCGGCCTGATCGCCTCAGCCACCACCGCACCGCAGCCCCTCCCACTGCCCAGCCCCGCCGAGGACCTCAGTGCCGCGCAGGCCACGCGCGCGCAGGAAGGCAGCACCCTTGAAGGGGACATCATCACGCAGGCGCCGTCCGCCGCGCCGGACCTCCCCATCGACATCGGGGAACTGTCCACCCGCCCCGGCCGGGCCGCTGCGCCGGTCATGTACGTGCCCGTGACGTTCACGCCGGCGGGCGCCGCCACCGGCACCATCGCCGGCCGGCAATCGATCCCCATCACGCTGCCTGCTGGGCACGTCGCCGGTGAGCCCTACTACGCCGAAGTGATCTCCTCTTCCCTCACGCTGGGCCGCAGCACATCCGTTCAGGACGTGCAGCGCGTGAACCTGACCGTCCAGTACTCCCCGGTCCTGCCGGAATCCACCGCCGGGATCGACTGGACGCCCCGCCTGTCACCCTCCCGCATGAACGCCTGGAACGTCCTGACCGACGCGCCACCCGCCAGCGCGATGTACACGACGCTCACCACCAGCATGCTCACGCCGGACGGCTTTCCCACCGCGCGCACCTGGACCGTGGACGTGCAGGGACCCGGCGGCACCTGGACGTTCACCTACCCGGCCTTCACCGCGTTTGTGCTGGCCTCCCGACCCGCGGCAACCGTGCCCGCCGGCGCGTACACCGCGACCTTCCGCGCGCCGGACGTGGTGACGAGCACGCCGCAGGCCACACTGACCATCACCGACAATGATGTGCTCGGCCCCACGCCCGAAGACGTGAATCTCACGCTGAACAGCGACCTGCAGGGCTTTACCTTTACGGCCGGGAGCGGCCTGCGTTCACACTGGGTGTACGTCACCCAGGATGGCGTTGGCCCCACCGTCGCGAGTGGCGCTTGCCTGCAGGCGCAGCCCTGCGCGCTGCGCGCCCGGGCGCCCCTCAGCCGAGACGCCAGATACCGGGTGGTGGCGCTGTCCACGGACGCGCCGCTGGACCGCGCGCCGCTGGAGACGTCCAGCTGGGATTTCACGCGGCCCGTCCGGTGGACGCTCACCCGACGCGCGGCCGCGACCAACCCGTCAGTGCCGGCGCCCGGCACCCGCTACGACGTGCTGGACGTCCAGGGCAGGGCCGCGATTGAAGCGACCGGTCAGATGACCTTCGGCCTGTTTGACGCCGGTCAGCCGGTGCCACTGCAGGGTGTGCCGGTGACGTGGAGCCTGGCCAGCGTCACCCGCCCAGGATCCGTCACGCTCGATCCCGCCACCGGCACGGTCACCGGGACCGGCTCAGATCTGGGTGAATTCACCGTCAAAGGCGTGTGGAACTCCACTGAGAACTACTCGAAAGAGATCGCCGTGTTTGGCCTGGCCTGCGCGGGCGGCGGGTCGAGTGCCAGCGGCAGCCTCAGTTTCCTGTGTAAGTTCCGCGACGCGAACCTGCAGTCCGTCAACACGGAATTCACGGTCGTGAACCACAACGATCCCATGTGGAACCACGGGCAACCGTTCGTGTTCACCCAGGACAGCGCGTTCAAGAATGCCACCACGCTGGGCGAGTACCTTGACGCGGCGTTCGTCACGCCCGGGGAGTACGACATCACCGCCCGCCCGGCCGGAGCCAGTCCCGGGGCGCTGGCGCTCCCGCCGGTGTACACGGACCGCGTCACCATCGGCGGCGTGGGCCTGAGCCTCCCGAAAGCCGAGGCGGTCACCCTGGCATTCAACGGACCAACCGACACGTTCCGGCTGAGCTGGGCGCCCGTCCCGGACGCCCGCGCCTACAAGGTCCGCGTGCAGTCCGGCGTCCCCCCTGTGGCCACGTTCAACACCTACGTCGTGCCAGCCAGCGACGCGCCCACGCTGGACCTGGGGTACGTGTACGCCCCGCAGATCCGGATCACCGCGCTGAACGTCCCGCTGAGCACCCAGGTGGACGAGGCGCTGCCCAGCACCAACTTCCTGTACAGCGACACGCTGTGCTCAGCCGATCCCGACCTCACCGTGACGTGCGATTAACCGACCAGTCACCAAGGAGTGCACCTATGAAGCACGCTGCCCGCGCCGCCGCCCTCCTGGCCCTTCTGGGCACCGCGCCCGCTGCATATGCGACCAGCGCCGCGCAGGCGTACGTCGTTGCCTTTCGCGCCGACACGTTGCCCGCGGCTGCCCTCACGGCCAAGAGTCCCGGTGAGTTCAGCGCGGCGCTGAACCTGCCAGCGGAAGTGCAGATGACGCGGCCACTCACCGAAGGGACCTTCGCCACGGTCCTCTCCCCCGCCGCGCTGGCGCACCTCAGCGCCGATCCACGCGTGGCCAGCATCGAACCGGACCAGACCGTTCAGATCAATCCCATCCTGAACGTGGCGGCCAAACGCCCCGCGTCAGGCGTGACCTGGGGCCTGGACCGCGTGAATCAGGTGCAGTTGCCCCTGGACCACACCTTCGGCGCGCAGCGCAGCGGCGCAGGTGTGCGCGTGTACGTGCTCGACACCGGCATCCGCGCCGCGCACGCTGAACTGCGCGGCCGGGTCGACGCCGGCTGGAGTGCCGTGCAGGATGGACGCGGCACCGACGACTGCAACGGGCACGGCACGCACGTCGCGGGCACCATCGGTGGCCAGAACGTAGGCCTGGCCCGTGGGGTCACCCTCGTGCCTGTGCGCGTGCTCGACTGCAATGGCCAGGGCCACCTCAGCGACATCCTCGCCGGGCTCGAATGGGTCCGCACGCACCGTCAAGGACCCAGCGTGGTGAACCTCAGCCTAGGCGCAGACGTCTCCCCTGCCCTGGATGAAGCGGTCACGCGCCTCTGGCAGGCTGGCGTGACCGTCATCGTCGCCGCCGGTAACAACGCAGCCGACGCCTGCACGCAGTCGCCCGCCCACGCGCCCAAGGTGATCGCCGTCGGGGCCAGTACCCCGGACGACCGGCGCGCCCCTTTTTCCAATTTCGGGCCCTGCGTCAAGATCTACGCGCCGGGCGATCACATTGAGAGTGCCAGCGCCCGGGGTGATCAGGCGACATCGGTCATGAGCGGGACCAGCATGGCCGCCCCGCACGTGGCCGCGTACAGCGCGCTGCTGCTGCACATCAATCCCTTCCTCACGCCCGACCAAGTGGAACGTGAACTGCTCGCGCGCGCCACCCTCGGGGCGCTCACCGACACCCGAAGTGGCCCGAACCGACTTCTGTACGTGCCGGATTGTCGCATCTGCACGCAGGTGAAATAGCCGCGCTGCCCCCACCCTGCTGGTGGGGGCAGCAGTATCCTGCTCTTCTTGAAGTGCCAGGGTCGCACCTGCGGCCACCGGCGCGCGTCCGATGGACCTGGGCCAGCTTGAGAACTGGGGCAGGCGTGACGGAATCCGGTCAGCCTGAGCTCACGCACGGGCAGGCCCAGCTCCCGCGGACAGTGGCGGTGTTCGAGGGTCGCACCCACCGGGCGGGTGACTGCGGGCGCCGCTGAGGCGCGCCCGGCCACTCCAGGCGCCGTCGTTCAGGGGCGGGGGCCCATAAGGATCGACGCTGGGCGACCCGCCGATTACCGCAGCCGCCCGGAAATGGCGGGGGCTGAGCCCCTGGTGCCACGCGCGGTCCTGATTTCGCACGACCCCAAGGCACGTCAGTTCTTTCCTGGATCCCGGCGCTCCGCCCCAGTGCACGATCAACACCTCTCGACCACGCCTCCCATCACCACCGTTGGCGGTCGCCATCCGCCGCGCTGGGGAAGCCTGCGAACAAGCGGACCTCGCCGACGACGGGGACCCGGTGTGCAGGCGGAGAAAGGAAGACCGAGCGCCTGGGTCTGCCCCTGGCACTGGCGGCATTGTGGGCGCCTGCCGCCTGCAGGTGATGACATCCTGGCCGCCATCTACCGCGCCGATCGGGTGAGCACTGGCCTGGGCTGAGCAGCTCCGTTGAGCCACCTGAATATCGATATTCAGAACTGGAGTGGGAGAAGTCCAGCTCATGTATTACGGTGCCACGGAAGCGCCGATCACCGGCGCACTGAGGAGGGCGAGGGTCATGAGGTCAGCGGGCACAGGGCCAATCCATGCCGACTGCCCGGACGCTGCCGCGCGCCCTCAATCGCAGTGCAGCCTGTGTGCCTGAATATTGATATTCGAGTCTTGAGCTCCCACTGAGTTCGGTGGGACACCAGAAGGCCCCACTATTGCGAAGCCGGTGTCTGTCACATCGAAAGGAAAATCAGTGGGTGCTCTCAATCCAGAGTTCGACTAAGGTGACCTTGCCCCTGTTTCCGGTGCCAGTCTGATTGCAAATCGAGCAGCAGACTGGGAGGCGCATG